>JBEDCU010000165.1:0-5257 GCA_041176585.1 Pseudomonadota bacterium | reverse complement strand
GTATTGATGGTGCTTCATTCAGCAGCATCACAAGTGACTATTTTTTATTTCCACAGCTCACATTTCGTTTCTGCTTTGGTCATATAAGCTTGATCACCAGGAATAGTTTGTACTAATTTATAGTAATCCCATTCATATTTAGATTCAGCAGGCGTCTTCACTTGCATGAGATACATGTCGTGAACCATACGACCATCAGGACGAACTACACCATTTTTAGCAAAGAAGTCATTTACCTTCGTTGCTTTCATCTTAGCCATGACTTTATCGCCATCATCTGTTCCGCTTGCTTTAACTGCATTGAGATAAAACGTAGCAGCTGAATAATCACCTGCATGCAGCATAGAAGGCGCTTTCTTTGCTTTAGCCATAAATTTCTTAGACCAAGCACGTGTCTCTGCATTTGTATCCCAATACCAACCATCAGTCAGATACATACCTTGGGTCAACTCGAGTGTGAGTGCGTGCACATCGTTCACAAACATCAGCATGCCCGCTAATTTCATTTTTTTGTTGATACCAAATTCACTCGCTGCCTTAATTGAATTAACAGTATCACCACCAGCATTCGCTAAACCCAATACTTGTGCTTTTGAATTTTGCGCTTGCAATAAGAATGAAGAAAAATCAGAAGCTGAAAGTGGATGTCTGACTGAACCCATGACGCGTCCACCATTAGCTTTGATGACATCAGAGGCATCTTTTTCTAGCGACATACCAAACACATAATCAGCGGTTAAAAAGAACCAGTCTTTACTACCCTGCTTAACCAACGCAGCACTTGTTCCACGCGCTAGCGCAACAGTGTCATAAGCATAGTGAATGGTATAAGGCGTACATTCTTCATTCGTTAATCTAGCTGTTCCAGCACCAACTGAAATAAATGGTTTTTTCTTTTCTGCTGCAACCTTAGCCATCGCTAAGTTAGTTGCAGAGTTAGATCCACCAATAATCATATCTACGCCTTGCTGATCAAACCACTCACGCGCTTTACTCGACGCAATATCTGCTTTCATTTGATGGTCTGCTGATATAAATTCAATTTTTTTACCATTTACAGTGCCACCAAAATCAGCAATCGCCATTTTGATCGCCTCAGCACCTGCAGGTCCATCCACATCAGCATATACACCTGACATGTCGGTAATAAATCCAATTTTTACAGTGTCATTGCTGATTTGTGCCTGAGCAGTTGCAGTGTGACCTGCATAAAAAGCTCCTGCTACCGCTAATGACAGGATTTTTATCTTCGTCTTCAATTTGGTCTCCCCTTTAAAAATAGCATTTATGTAATGACTCGTTTGGCAAATATTTTTCAACGTTCAATGTTAGCACGCAGGACTCGCTCTGCCACTATCCCTTAGTTTCTTCTCTCTTGCCTTTCACACTGCGCACAATTCTATCTTGAAGTGACTTGTCCATTCCCACAAAGCTTGGCTAATCGCAAGGATCAAACCAAGTAGAAGATGAATCATCGACGCATGACAATGTCCAATCAGTCAGATCCAGCATGATTAACGATCACACACCAAGGAGATAGATATGGGACAAACGCAAGCAAGCATTTCCGATACAAACAATAGTGGTGCTGAATATGAACAACACAAGCATCAAAAAGGAGGATTCCGTTTGCGCGATGAATTATCAAATTTAAAAAGTGATTTAGATGCCTTGATGACACGTACTTCCTCCATCTCTGAAAAAGAAGGTAGAGAAGCACGTGAAAAAATTATTTCTCGCTTCAACAGTGCAAAATCAGCGATGAAAGAATTTGCAAGTGACACTAGTCAACAAGTTCATGAAGGCGTGGAGCAAGCATCGGACTATGTACAAAAACGTCCTGTGCAGTCAGTTTTACTCGCTGCAGTAGTTGGACTAGCGCTAGGTGCTTTACTGCGCAGAGGCTAAACCTACTACATTTCACATTCATTAGGAAACTTGCCTATGCTGTCGTCTCTACATAAATCGAAACAGATTTCATTCATGGTGATGGACAGGCTCAGTGATTATTTATCACTAGCGCGCATTGAATTGCAGCTGCAAGGACGCGAGTTAATAATGCAGGCTCTATCGTATTCTGCCGCTGCAATTTTTTTATTTTTCATGTTATTGTTTTTTGGAGTCGCGATATTGACTAGCTTTTGGGACACACCCCATCGCACACTCGCTGCTTGGGGTGTGGTTGCGCTCTATGCCATAGGTGCTGTAACCAGTATTAATTTTGCTCGTCGTCATGCTGAAAAATTGATTGGCTTAAGCTCCTTGAGTCAAGAAATGAAGGAAGACACAATCATCTTAAGGCAAGCATTATGAATGGCTCACTAGAACAAAATCGTTTAGCCATTTTGACTAAGATACGATTAAGTCGTGCAACTTATAAAAATGTTCTTACTGGAGATATTAAAAAAGAACAAAGATCCAACGATATTCGACATTGCTTCGGTATACCGAATTTCCCAAAAAGTATGACCTTGAGATTCATAGATGATCATGCTTTAATCTTACTAGCAGTAACAGGCTGCCTGATTTATGTAGTTAAGAAAAATAAAGCTGCACGAGCTGATAGAAACTCACTGACCAAACACACTGATAATTTCATTAAATTAAAAAATGGCTTATCTCGTGTTTTTCGTATTGGTACACATATTCTAAAAAATCCAGACCATCAACATCTAACTCGATGGCTAGGTCGGATCATTAGTAAAAGACTTTTTAAATCATAAACCAGCTAGAATTTAAGAAGTTCTGCCTTTCTGAAAATCTTCCACACAAAAATCTCTTAATTCTTGCTCAATCGATTGATAAGCATAAGGATTGATACCGCTTTGACGAGAGGTACTACACTGCTTTGAGTTGCATGTGGTATTGCTAATTTTTTGATACCGTCTTGAGCATAAAGGTAATGAATTTTTTTCAAATACATAGACAGCATTAGCCAATAATTTTTTGTTTTTTATGACATAGCTCTTAGTGATTATTCTATCTTCACCATCATCCAATAATGGGACGATCACACTCACCAATTCAATCAAAAAAAGTGTAGCTAAGATGAAGTAAGTACATAGCATAGATGAGAAATTGATGACTAAACATCATTACCTTATCTGAATAAACTATTTTCTTAATCGCTTTTGTTACTAAAGGCTAAGCACACTACACTAGAATCTAAAATTTAAAGCTGCCACAGAATCACCATGGCAGCTTATTTTTTGTAGTAAGAATAATTAAGCGGCACTGTTTGCTATTTTCTGTTTGCTTATTACATCCACTAATATAGATTCAACCCTAAATTAAAATGCCGGCTTAACGATGGCACTGTTATCTTCCCAAGTGACTCTAGTTGCTGTAGTTGCGCCAAACAGTCCACCGAAAATACTCGTAATCAACGATAAGGCTGTCGCTAAAAATACTGACCACGCCACTAAGCTTGCAGACTTAATCGATTGCTCTGCATTGGTACGTGCTTCTGATGAAGCTAACAAGGATTGACCAGATAAGATCAGTGCTTGATCCACAATGGCTGCTGCTTTATCAGTTCTTAAACCTGAGCGTGTCGTGAGTAAGCTAATTGCAGTATCGCGCTTACCGGTGAGTATGTCATCTTGTAAGATACGAAAATCTTGCGGACTGAGATTAGATCCAATTTGTCGATTTAACATACCGACAAAACCTATTGATGAAGTTGCTTGATTCGAAGCTGCTGTACCCTGACCAACATCATAAAAAATACCTGAAATGAGTGTGCCGCCTAGTGAGGTTGCCATCAATACAAAAAGTAATGTACTCACTGACCATGTCACTAGACCATGTAATATCCCATCTGTTTTACGACTTAAACCTGAGACTCGACCAGCAACATAAGAACCGACAACTGCAGCGACGAGTAAGCTTAAAACAGACCAGAGTAAAGTACCCGACCCTGGCGCGACTCCTTCAGATAACTGTGTTAACGATAGTCCACTCGCTAATCCCAACATAGCCAATAAGAGCTGAGTTGATAGTCCTGCTGCTACGCCGGCTAAAATAGCGCCCCATCGTAATGTGGGAACAAGAATACGGCGCGTTGCTCCTTCCTTGTGAGTACGATTATTTCCTGATGATGCAGGCATAGCGCCTAAATTCACGTTTGTCATGATGCGTTCTCCTCTTTGATTCATGTTGAATGTGATGAAACTAACGCAGACTAGAAAATATAAATTGCTCAGTTCATATAAATTTACTCTTTATCAAAGGAATAAATTCTTTACAGGATGTTCACAATATTAAATCCACACTTGCACTTCACTCTTGACCATAAAAAAGTGACTTAGTTGCGGATTTAGTTGAATGGTTTATTTCTTCATCAGTAATGAAGTATGTAGATCAGTTGCATGTGTGATTAAGATTGCTATCTTAATCAACTGTAAAACATGAGGAATGACAAAAGAGAGATGACTAGAAATGCAGGTAGATTAAGCTTGCATAGCGGCGATAGCCTGCTCGAAAACAGCAGGGCCATGTAAAGCGAGTTGTTTTGCGTCTGATAGTTGACGTCGATAAGCACGTGCGCCAGGCATACCCGTCATTAACCCTAGCATGTGACGCGTGATGTTATTAATTCTTACCTCATTTTTTAGCTGTGCTGCTATGTAAGGCAGCATGGCATGAATGATTTGCTGACGTGTTTTTATTTCTGTTTCATCCCCATAGTAGCGTGCATCAAAATCTGCCATTAGATAAGGATTGTGATAAGCCTCACGTCCCAACATCACACCATCTACATGAAGTAAATGTTGATCAATTTCTTGTTGGGTTGTGATCCCACCATTGATAATAATTTCCAAATCAGGAAAATCACTTTTGAGTTGATACACAATCTCATAGCGTAATGGCGGTATCTCACGATTTTCTTTGGGTGAGAGTCCTTTCAGGATGGCATTGCGTGCATGAACGATAAAGGTTTTAGATCCAGCAGCTGCCACTGTCCCTACAAAATCTCTGACAAAATCATAGGATGTAATCGCATCTATACCAATGCGATGTTTAACTGTGACGTCAATACTCACTGCATCACACATCGCCTTCACACAATCCGCAACGAGTTTAGGCTCAGCCATGAGACATGCACCAAATGCGCCTTTTTGTACTCGCTCTGATGGACAGCCACAATTGAGATTGATTTCATCATAGCCCCATTGCTCACCCAGCTTGGCGCTAGCAGCCAGATCAGCTGGATCACTGCCACCTAACTGCAAAGCGATGGGATGCTCTTCATCGC
>JBEDCU010000164.1:0-7209 GCA_041176585.1 Pseudomonadota bacterium | reverse complement strand
CATTATGTCGGTTCGCAAATCCAACAAGAAGGTTTGTTGAAATACCTCATAGGTTTTCGCTTTCATCAGGAATTTCACGAGCAATGTGTAGAGCGCATTTTTATGGATATTTCGCGCCAATGTAGGCCTCAAAAACTCATGGTGTTAGCACGCTATACACGGCGCGGTGGGATTGATATCAATCCTTGGCGTAGTAATTTCTCTATGGCGCAGCAACCATCCAACATACGACTTGCAAGACAATAAAAAACCAAGAGAGAATAGCTGCCGGCGCAATAGGCGGCGTAATAAAAAGTTTGAAAAAGACAAGTATCTGATCTGACTTTTTTATTGAAACGATGGCTGCAAAATACGCCTATAATGCCAACCCATCGACATTCTGGTGCGATGCTTCATGACACATTTCAGCAAAATTTTACCTGCGACGAACGTAGTCCTCGACATAGAGTGTTCGAGCAAAAAACGTGCGTTCGAACAAGCAGGCCTACTGTTTGAAAACAACAATGGCATCGCCCGCTCTACGGTTTCCGAGAATTTATTTGCGCGTGAACGCTTAGGCTCCACTGGACTTGGACATGGCGTCGCCGTTCCTCACGGACGTATTAAGGGTTTGAAGGCGCCTCTGGCTGCATTTGTGCGTTTAAGCGAAGCGATTCCGTTTGAATCGCCAGATGGCGAGCCAGTCAAACTGCTGATCTTTTTACTGATCCCAGACAATGTCACCCAACAGCATCTAGAAATTCTGTCTGAAATCGCGGAAATGTTTTCAGATAAAGCCTTTCGCGCATCACTGATCGAAGAGTTAGATGCGCAATTGCTGCACACTCGCTTAGTGAGTTGGCATCCTGCAGAGCGTGACATGGCGTAAAGCCTTGTTTCTTTTCTATGCCACTCAACTCACCCTTAACCATACAACAGCTCTACGAAGATAATCAGCACGCCCTAAAACTAGGTTGGATTGCAGGTATGACCGGCGATCAGCGCTTAATTTTTGGTGATGCCGCTTCTGCTGCAGATCAGGTAGGCCATCTCAACCTTATTCATCCTGGTCGTATACAAGTTTTTGGGCAGCAGGAAATTGATTACATCAATCGTATTTCCGAACACAGTCGCATGATTCAAACGCGTGAGCTAGTAGCCGGCACACCACCGGCTTTCATCATTGCGCAATCCTTAGATCTGCATCCTCATTTAGTTCAAGTCTGTAATGAGCATAATATTCCTTTGCTCTCTACCCCTTTGCCTGCTGCGCAAGTCATCGATTATTTACGCGTTTATCTCTCTAAAAAACTCGCTTTGCGTATCACCATGCATGGCGTGTTCATGGATGTGTTGGGTGTGGGTGTGTTAATTACAGGCGAGTCAGGTTTAGGCAAAAGTGAATTAGGGTTAGAACTGATTTCGCGTGATCATGGCTTGGTCGCTGATGATGCGGTTGAATTCGCTCGCATAGCACCGCACATGATAGAAGGGCGTTGCCCACCCTTGCTACAAAACCTACTCGAAGTGCGTGGCTTAGGTTTATTAGATATCCGTACTATTTTTGGTGAAACAGCCGTAAGACGTAAAATGCACTTGAAATTAATTGTGCATTTAGTACGCAGAAAAACGCTAGAAGAAAACTATGAACGTTTGCCTTTGCATCAGCAAACACAAGATGTTTTAGGACTAGCAGTGCGTAAAGTCATCATTCCCGTTGAAGCGGGTCGCAATCTGGCAGTGCTATTAGAAGCTGCGGTACGCAATACTATTTTACAAATGCGTGGCATCGATACACTGGCTGATTTTATGGAAAGACAGCAGCAAGCCATGGGAAATGAATAAGCAGACCGAGCATTCACGCTAAGCACTGCTATTATTCACCCCATGCGCATCATTCTCCTTACCGGCATTTCCGGCTCTGGCAAATCTGTAGGCCTAAATGTCCTTGAGGATGCGGGTTATTTCTGCGTTGATAATTTACCGCCCTCTTTATTACGCTCATTAGTAGAAACTCGCGCCAATGAAGGTGCCGTCAATCTTGCAGTTGCAGTTGATGCACGTAGCGCCAACTCCTTAGCGTCTCTGCCAGCTGATATACAGTGGTTAAAAGAACAAGGACATTTAGTTAAAGTCTTATTCTTAACTGCAAAAACTGAATCACTGATTAATCGTTTTTCTGAAACGCGCCGCAGTCATCCTCTATCCCATCGTTTGACATCGACTGCTGAGGCAGGTGCACAAGCAGGTAATCGTCCTACGTTGATTGAATGTATACGACAAGAACGCGATATGTTGGCGGAAGTAGAAGGCTTAGGACAACTAATTGATACATCAGGTTTATCAGCGAATCAATTACGCGCTTGGATTAAAGAGTTAGTCGAAAGTGAAAGCGTCCCACTTACACTCTTATTTGAATCTTTTGCTTTCAAATATGGCGTGCCGCTAGATGCAGATTTAGTGTTTGATGTAAGAGTTGTGCCGAATCCTTTTTATGACAAAACATTACGTCCATTAACTGGACGTGATCAACCTGTGATTCAATTTTTAACATCACAACCAACTGCAATCGCGCTACAAGAAGACATTCGCGCTTTTATCGACAAATGGCTACCTGCCTATAAAGCAGATAATCGTAGCTATCTCACTGTTGCGATTGGCTGCACGGGTGGACAACATCGTTCTGTGTTTATGGTTGAACGACTGGCTGCACATTTTCAAACTAAAGCCGGTGTGTTGATACGACACCGCGAGTTGGATTAATTCACCTATGGCAGACGCCACCGATCTATGGATCGCTCTCTTTCCACTCAATACCGTATTGTTTCCTGATGGTGTATTGCCATTGCGTGTTTTCGAAACACGTTATATCGATATGGTGCGTGCCTGTATGAAAGCTAACACGCCATTTGGTGTAGTAGCGATTCAAAGCGGCGTAGAAATCGGCGAGGTGGCGACACCATATTCTGTAGGCACGATTGCTCACATTACCGAATGGGATATGCCTGAGCTTGGTGTATTACTGATAGAAACAAGAGGTGGTGAACGCTTTCGTATACTCGAAACGCGTTTATTACCAAGTCAACGTCTTGAAGCTCGTGTGGAATTAATTCCAGTTGAACCTAAGGTTGAAGGTGGCACTACTTTGAAAGTATGTGCAGAAGTATTGAACGTTGTGATACGTGACATAGAGCGACGTGCAAAAGAAGATCAAGAACCGCAATTTATTGCGCCTTTTTCTGAACCCTATGCACTCGACAATCCTGCTTGGGTAGCTAATCGTTGGTGTGAAATACTGCCGATTCCACTTGAAGAAAAACAGCGTTTACTAGAGCTGCAAGATGTCTCACTTCGATTACAAACCATAGAAGATTTTTTGCATGAACATAAAGTGATTTAACTTCACTCTCTTAAATCATCTCTAACTTCAGCAATAATTTTTTCACCGGCGCAGGCAAAGCGGCGTTAGCAATGTCCTGCAAACTCACCCAAGAAAATTCCGCTTGTGCAGCCAGTGTGGTTCGTTTTTTCACAGACAGATAAACCGGTTGTATGTGTAATTTGTAATGTGTAAAACCATGTGAAAAAGCAGGCAGTAATTCCCATCTATCTAACTCACCGAAATCACGTAAAGCACGTTGCATAGAACGACGTGAAATAGTATCTGATCCCAACGGCATGACACGTGAGAGTTCAGGTAAAGACAATAAGCCTCCCCAAATACCTTGCGCAGGTCTTTGTTCTAGCAATACTGCTCCTTTATGTATCACCACCAACATCACGGTTGATTTTTCAGGTATCGCTTTTTTAGGTTTGCGTGCTGGCAAACTAGCTGTTCTTCCGGTCGCTTTAGCAATGCACCGATTTTGCATAGGGCATTGCATACATAAGGGTCGACTGCGTACACATACTGTTGCACCGAGATCCATTAATCCTTGTGTATAGGCTTCTACATGACGCGCTGGCATTAATGATTCAGCTCTCTCCCACAACATATTTTCTATGCGTTTCTCACCGGGATAACCTTCAATACCAAACACACGACAAAACACCCGCTTAACATTTCCATCAAGGATGGCTGCACGTGCACCAAATGCAAATGCAGCGATTGCTGCCGCTGTTGAACGACCTATACCAGGCAGTTGCACTAATTGTTCGGGATCAGAGGGGAATACACCACCATGTTGCGTCATGATTTGTTGTGCACAACTATGTAGATTGCGAGCACGTGTGTAATAACCTAGTCCACTCCAATGCGCCATGACTTCTTCAACCGGTGCATGCGCGAGTGCAGAGACAGAATCAAAGCGCGATAGAAAACGCAGGTAATAGGGAATGACAGCTGTTACCTGCGTTTGTTGCAACATGATTTCAGATAACCAAATGCGATAAGGATCGCGTGTGTTTTGCCAAGGCAGTTGATGACGACCATGTTTCTTTTGCCAAGCAATTAAGTCAACAGAAAAAGTCTTATCACCCGCGATGGAGGGTGTGTCGAGTACACGCTTCATAAGCGATGCTTAGCGTCTTTGTTCATGAAATATAACGTCATCATCCTGTGTATTAACGCTGACAGCGCGCACAATAAAAAGTTGAGCGTTGTCCTTGTGTGATGCGTCGTATCTCTGCATGACACACATGACATGATTCACCTTCGCGATCATAAACAAAATACTCTTGTTGAAAATAACCGGCTTGACCATCCGCTCCCATAAAGTCGCGCAAGGTGCTGCCACCTTTTTCTATCGCCTTTGCCAAAATTCGCTGAATCGCTTCGGCTAGGCGCTGATAACGCGCTAAGGCGATACGTCGTGCTGCCGTATTAGGATGAATGCCTGCTTCAAACAAACTCTCACACGCGTAAATATTCCCCACCCCGACCACAATATCGCCAGCCAATAATACTTGTTTGATAGCGGCACTGCGTGTGCGTGTCGCTTGATGCAATAACGCGCCTAAATCTGCATGCAGTAAAGGTTCAACACCTAAATTTTGTAATAAAGGATGGTCTTCTACTGGCCCATCTTGACTGTCATGCCATAACACCGCACCAAATCGTCGTGGATCAGTTAATCGCATGACCGTCTGACCAAGCTGCAAATCAAAATGATCATGTTTTTCTGGCAAATGATGGACAGGTAATATCCGCAGATGGCCAGACATACCCAGATGCACAATCAAACTGCCATGCTCAAAATGAATCAACAGATATTTTCCGCGCCGACCGGTTGAATGCACCACTCTATTACTCAACAACTGTTTCAAGCGCGCAGGAAACGGCCAACGCAGGCCTTCTCTGCGCAGGACAACGCCAGTCACCCGTTGTTGCTCGATATGCGGCGCAATACCGCGCCGGGTTACTTCAACTTCAGGGAGTTCTGGCATGGTGGGTTGTTGGCATCCATTTCGAGAGCTTATAGAGTGCTATATCGGACTTTCAGCGTAAAATCAGTATTCATCGCTTTGATTATGACCGCCTCTAGGTTTCTTGCCGTTTAGGATAGCCACTTGAAAAAAATTTTTGTCATTTTAACTCTGCCGCTCACTCTGCATTGCGTAAGCCATGCGCAGACTGCAGGTGATCACGCGAATCCGCACTCTAGTGCAAAAACGCAAAACCTGCCTTTGGTCTATCTGACAGAAGAGATTCTCTTTAAATACTTATCCGCAGAATTAGCAGAGCAACGTGGTAACAGTTTTGCTGCCTACTCCACCATGATGACGATTGCACGCAGTTCACGCGATCCTCGTATTGCTAGACGCGCAGCTGAAATGGCGATGAATAGCAAGTTAACAGTGGAAGCGGTGAAAGCAACCCAGTTCTGGGTAGAAGTTGACCCCACTTCAGAAGAGGCAGCGCAAGTGTTGTTAAGTCTGCTCTTGATTACTAATCAAACAGAGGATGCGAAAAAAATTCTCGCGAAACGACTCGCTAACAGTAATGCCGCCAATCTAGGCAGTGTAATTGCGCAAACACAGCGTCATTTAGCTCGCATACCTGATCGTGCTCGTGCAGCAAGTCTTTTGAAAGAACTACTAGAACCTTATCGCAACTCGGTAGAAGCTCAACTGGCAATAGCAAAATCTGCACTTGATGCAGGCAAAGCTTCCGATGCGATGAAAGAATCACGTGATGTGGTGTCTAAAAATCCTCAATCTGAATTAGCTGTGCTGAGTTTAATTCAGTTGATGGAAGATAAAAACGAAGCACTCAAAGTACTCGCTGATTTTTTACAAAAAAATCCTAAATCACGCGACATTCGACTTACTTATGCGCGTTTATTACTTGAACTGGGCAAAGTAGCTGAGGCAAAAAAAGAATTTAAAACTTTACTACAGCAAGTCCCACAAGAGCAAACCAGTTTATATGCAATGGGTTTACTTGCTGCGCAAAGTGGTGAGTTTACAGAAGCAGAAAATTATCTGGCAGCGTATATAAAAACACTGAATGGCAATCGCGATCCCGAACGCGACTCTTCACAAGCTTTAATGGTATTAGCGCAAATTGCAGAAGATAAAAATGATTTACCAACTGCTGTGAAATGGCTAGAGCAAGTCGATAGCAGCGCACAAAATAATTTTCTCACCGCCGTCATAAAACGTGCGCACATTAAAGCAAAAGCGGGTCAACTTGCTGAAGCAAGACAGTTGCTTGCACAAACATCGACCGAAAATGATGAAGATAAAATTAAACTTCTGATTGGTGAAGCACAACTACTCAGAGACACAGGAAAATTAAACGAATCTCTGCAATTCATTGAAGAAGCGTTACAGCGTTTTACTGACAACACAGATTTGCTCTATGAATACGCCATGGTTGCGGAGAAAAATAGTCAGCTTGACCTGATGGAGCAATCACTACGAAAAATCATTGCGCTCACACCAAATAGTCCTCATCCCTACAATGCGCTTGGCTATATGCTAGCTGATCGCAACGTTCGTCTAAAAGAAGCACATGAACTCATTAGTAAAGCTGTAGCATTGGCGCCGGATGATGCCTACATTCTCGATAGCATGGGTTGGGTGGAATTTCGTATGGGCCAACTCGATAAGGCAGAAGAAATTTTACGTCGTGCTTTTGGCATTAAACCCGATTCTGAAATTGCTGCGCACTTAGGCGAAGTGCTGTGGACTAAAGGCCGCAATGACGAAGCAAAAAAACTCTGGCGTGCTGCAGCGAGTAAAGATCCTAAAAATGAAACGTTAAAAAAGACGTTACAACGTTTGCGT
>JBEDCU010000163.1:0-26561 GCA_041176585.1 Pseudomonadota bacterium | reverse complement strand
GAATCCATGAAAATCTCCCAAATTATGTGCAAAATTTATAATTGAAGATTCCCTTAAGCAAAATCTATACCGTTTTGGTGCAAATATTAGTTTAGTGATTTATAACGCTATTTTTAAATTGGCTAACTACACTCAAAAAATATGCACTACAAAAGTGCGAACTATGCAATTAATTGGTGATTTTTCATGATTCCTTGGTTGGAGCTCGATACGCCTTTTCCTCCGGTCAATGATGCCCTGACAGAGGAAGATGGTGCGGCAGGATTATTAGCGGCAGGCGCAGATCTGTCGCCCTCTCGTTTGCTCGATGCTTATCGAAAAGGCATTTTTCCTTGGTTTTCTGAAGATCAGCCCATTCTTTGGTGGAGCACCGATCCACGCATGGTGCTGTACACCGAAGAATTCACGATTTCACATAGCCTGAAAAAAATCCTAAAAAAAGTCCATAAAAGCATGCAATCGCAGGGACCTTGGCAAGTCCGTTTTGACACCGCCTTCCCTGCCGTGATGCAAGCTTGCGCAGGAAAACGTAAGCAAGGCGAAGGGACTTGGATTTCGGATGACATCATTGCAGGCTATAGCGCCTTGCATCAACAAGGTTATGCACACTCCACTGAGCTATGGCTAAATAACCAACTCGTAGCGGGTGCTTATGGCTTGTGCCTGGGACGTATGTTTTTTGGCGAATCCATGTTTACGCACGTTACGGATGGATCCAAGGTCGCATTAGCCTATTTAGTGCACTTTCTGAAGTACCATAGAGTGGCGTTGATAGATTGTCAGCAAGAGACTTCTCACTTAGCCTCACTCGGCGGCAGAAGTCTATCCAGATCTGACTTTATTGAACACATACAACGCGCAATAAATGAACCTGACATCATAGACTGGCAACCGCGAGCGCTGTTTGATGGAAGTGACTAAAACAAGCTTTGCATTAATCCCTGCGATCAGTGTAAATTACCTTAATTGATAGCCGATCTGCTCAAGCACACATGACGCATCTTCAGGACCTGCCATTTTCAGCCTTGCAGTTCTATGCAACGGCGCCTTATCCTTGCAGTTATCTTGAAGGGAAACAAGCTCGTTCACAAGTTGCCACGCCATCGCATTTAATTAATGCCGATGTGTATTCCGAATTAGTCAGAAATGGTTTTCGTCGCAGCGGTATTTTTACTTATCGACCTTACTGTGATGGTTGTCAGGCCTGCACGCCCGTGCGCGTTGATACCCGATTATTTATCCCGACACGCAGTCAGCGTCGCGCATGGAAGCAACATCAAAACTTATCCACTTTGGTCACACGTTTAGCTTACGACCATGAACATTATGAACTCTATCTGCGCTATCAAGCTGCACGTCATGCAGGTGGCGGTATGGATAATGATAGTCGTGATCAGTACGCGCAATTTTTATTACAAAGCAAAGTCAATACACGTCTAGTTGAATTTCGTGAACCTGATGGCCAGTTAAGAATAGTGAGCATCATTGATGTGCTTAATGATGGACTCTCTTCTGTCTATACTTTTTATGACCCCGACTGCCCTAAAACAAGTTTCGGTACTTACAACGTCTTGTGGCAAATCGAACAAGCCAAACAACTCAATATTCCTTATGTCTATCTCGGTTATTGGATAGAGCATAGCGAAAAAATGGCGTATAAAACTAACTTCAAACCCATAGAAGCATTACGTCGCGGTGAGTGGGAAGTGATTTAAATTTCAATCTTTTTTACCCTACTATCTTTTTGTTTGTACGAATACGCTACACTATTTGTACCTACATATCGCAGCATTGCAGATTCTTATAGGGACGATTAGCAAAGCGTAATCGTCCGAGATGTAATGCATTACATACATCACCATCTATTGCGTCCCACGATCTTTGTTTTAAGGAATTTTTCTCATAGCAGGGTAAAATAAGTCTTATCAGTTTATTTTGCTCGCATTGTGTCTGAAAAATTTCTCTACGCCCTAACGCGCCCGCTACTGTTCTCGCTTGATCCGGAAACTGCGCACAACCTGACTTTGCCCGCTTTACAACGCGCTGCACAATTGGGTTTGTTGCGTCATTACGCTAAGCCAGCTGACTCACCCGTCAAGGTAATGGGTATTACTTTTCCCAATGCTGTGGGTTTAGCTGCGGGCTTAGATAAAGACGGCTCTTATATTGATGGTCTTGCCGCACTTGGTTTTGGATTCATAGAAATCGGTACCGTGACACCACGCGCACAACCAGGCAATCCACTACCTCGCATGTTTCGTTTGCCGCAAGCACAGGCTTTAATCAATCGCATGGGATTTAACAATCATGGTGTGGATGCGTTTGTAAAAAATGTACAAGCCTCACGTTTTTATCAAAACAAAATAGGCATCTTGGGTCTAAACATAGGCAAGAATGCAGACACACCTATGGAACGTGCACTTGATGATTATGTGCACTGCTTAAAAAAAGTCTATCCCTACGCTTCTTACGTGACAGTAAACATCTCTTCACCCAACACAAAAAATTTACGTCAACTACAAGATGCATCTGAACTCGATACACTACTCTCTGGATTGAAACGCACACAAGCAGAACTGACTGATCAACATCAACGTCATGTTCCAATTGCTTTAAAAATTGCGCCGGATCTCGATGCAGAACAAATTAAAACAATTGCAGATGCACTGATTCGTCATCGCATAGAAGCCGTGATTGCAACCAACACCACTATTTCACGAACCGCAGTACAAGGCATGCAGCATGCAGAAGAAATGGGAGGCTTATCCGGCGTCCCTGTATTTGATGCATCAAATCATGTGATCGCTAGTCTCAAAAAAGAATTAGGTAATGACATACCTATCATTGGTGTAGGTGGCATACTTTCCGGCACAGATGCAAAAGCAAAAATAGCTGCAGGGGCAGCACTTGTTCAGTTGTACACTGGTTTGATTTATCGTGGACCAGCACTCATTAAGGAATGTGCTGCAGCGCTTGCTGCACACTGAAGGACAACAATAATCAGTGAGAGATGAAAATGGAAAAAATTTATTTAGGCAGTAGCGATCTAGAAGTATCCAAAATCTGTCTTGGCACCATGACCTTTGGTGAGCAAAATAATGAAGCGCAAGGTCATGCACAACTTGATTATGCGCTAGAGCGCGGCATTAATTTTATTGATACCGCTGAAATGTATCCCGTCATGCCACGTTCAGAAACGACAGGCGCTACGGAACGCATCATAGGCACATGGCTGAAAAAATCTGGCAAGCGTAAAGACGTAGTGTTGGCGACAAAAATTGCGGGCCCATCTAAAGCCATGACTTGGGTGCGCAATGGACAAAATAATTTTGATGAAAAAAATATACGCGAAGCAGTAGAAGGTAGTTTGCGTCGTTTACAAACAGACTATATCGATTTATATCAATTGCACTGGCCTAGTCGTAACGTACCTATCTTTGGACAATTATTTTTTAATCCCGATCAAGAACGCCCTGCGATCAGCATAGAAGAAACACTCGGTGTTCTGTATGACTTAATTGATGAAGGCAAGATTCGTTATATCGGTGTATCGAATGAAAGTGCATGGGGTATTTCAGAATATGTTTATCTTGCACAGACTGAAGAACTGCCACGTATCGTCTCTATACAAAATTGCTATCACCTCGCTAACCGTAGCTTTGAAAGCGGCTTAGATGAATCATGCTATCGCGAAGATATAGGACTCTTAGCTTACAGTCCACTCGCCTTCGGTCAATTAACTGGCAAATACATTAATGATTCACAAGCGAAAGGTCGTCTAAGTATCTTCCCACCAAATTGGAGTCCACGTTATTTACGTCCACGTGTGATCGAGGCAACCAAGCGTTATATGGAATTAGCGCAAGCACACAATATGACTGTGACTGAACTCTCACTAGCGTGGTGTTATACACGTTGGTTTGTGGCTTCCACCATCATAGGTGCAACTAATTTAGATCAACTGAAAGCGAATATTGATGCTTATTCTATTAAGCTATCCGATGAAGTCGTAAAAGCGATCAATGCGATTCACGCTGAATTTACCAACCCTGGCCAGTAAATTTATTTTGTAAAGTAGTTTTTAGTAATAAAAAATCGGGCTGCAGAGATGATCACTTCATCCATGCAGCCCGATTGTTTTAAGAGTCTAATAAATTAAAGCTGAACGCATTACAGCTTAATTATTTATCAATGTTTATTCAGCTCTCTAAACGTTTTACCTGCTGGTACTGGCATATCTCTATGCGCTGTCCATCCACCTGCCATAGGTAGTGTCGCAATCAAGCCTTTTTCATTACCCATAGCACGCATTAACCGTGTCGCAATTTGCGTCGTTATACGATACAACTTAGGTCGTTTTGCTACAAAAGCCCACACACCAAAAGCCACATATTCAAACACAGGACGTAAACCCTTTTTGAATTGTTTTTCTCTTAGCTTACGCAATAAATCTGGCAAAGGAATCTTCACAGGACACACTACATGACACTCACCACACAAGGTGGAGGCTTGCGGTAAATCCATCGCATTTTCCACACCCACATAAGAAGGTGTGAGCACACTACCCATAGGCCCTGGATACACCCAGCCATAACTATGACCACCAATTTTTTGATACACAGGGCAGTGATTCATACATGCACCACAACGTATGCAGCGCAGCATCTCCTCAAATTCTGTTCCTACTAAACTAGTACGACCTGCATCTACCAATACAAAATACATATGCTCAGGACCATCTTGCTCACCCTGTGCACGAGGACCGGTCAATAAAGAAAAATAATTAGAAATGGACTGGCCTGTTGCAGAGCGCGGCAACAAACGCATGATGGTCGCTAAATCCGATAAAGTAGGTAATACTTTTTCTATACCTGTCACCACCACATGCACCTTAGGCGGCATCACAGTACACATACCTTCATTACCTTCGTTAGTTACAACAGCAACGGATCCTGATTCAGCAATAATAAAATTACCACCAGTGACACCCATATCAGCAGAAAGAAAATGCGTACGTAACACTTCGCGTGCTTCGCGGGTCATTTCTGGAATGTCAGTCAACAGAGGTTTCTTATGTATACGCGAAAATAATTCTGCAATCTCTTCTTTATCTTTGTGTATGACTGGCGCGATGATATGAGATGGTGGCTCATTATCATTAATCTGCAATATATATTCACCCAAATCAGTTTCTATAGGCGTAATACCGGCCGCCTCTAGTGCACTGTTTAAAGCCATTTCTTCCGACACCATGGATTTGGACTTAATGACTTTTTTGACTTCATGCTTACGCGCGATCTCCACCACTAAACGTGAAGCGTCTTCCGCAGTCTCTGCATACAACACCGTCGCACCACGACGTGTGGCTTCTTTTTCAAACGTACTTAGCCAGACATCGAGATTTTCAATTGCACGCGTACGTCGATCAGCCGCAGCATCACGTGTCGCTTCAAAATCATCTAACTCAGCAATTGCGCTTGCACGACCTGTAACAAATTTAGTCGACAGCTTTTTTAAATTTTGCTGCAACCTGAGATCGGCTAGCTTCTGACCTGCTCTAGCTTTAAAGTGCATAGATTGAATTTGCATCAAGCGTCTCCTGCTAATACTTGGGCCACATGCAAGACGCGTGTGGTGTGATCGCCTGTACGACGCAGACGTCCTTCTATATTCAACATACAACCCAAATCACCCAACACCACAGCATCTGCATGGGTGTTGTGAATGTTTTCACATTTCTCGTCGACGATAGCTGCAGAAATGTCGCCATACTTCACTGCAAAAGAACCACCAAAGCCACAGCATGCACGTGCATCTTTCATTTCTGTTAGCTCTACACCAGGTCGTTGCGTCAATAATTCGCGCGGTTGTTGTTGCACACCCAATTCGCGCAAACCACAACAAGAATCATGATATGTAATTTTGCCTTTAAAACTATCAGCCTGAGCAGTCGGTAAATTCTTTAGCTTCACCACTGTGGACAGAAAATCTGTGAGCTCATAAACACGCGGCTTGACTGCTGCAAAGCGCTGTAAGAGATGTGGATGACCTGCTAAAGCATCTTCATAATGGGTTTTCACCATGCCACCACAAGAACCTGAAGGTATGACGATGTAATCAAATCCTTCAAACTCATCTAAAAATTTTTCTGCTAAGGCACGCGCTGCATCACGATTACCTGCGCTATATGCAGGTTGACCACAACAGGTCTGACTTTCAGGCGCCACCACTTCACAACCCGCTGCTTCTAATAGCTTGATCGTAGAAAAACCAATTTCAGGTCGCATGACATCGACCAAACAAGTCACCAACAATCCTACCCGCATAACTATCCTCGTTCAAAGCGCGAAAGTGCATATGGAATTATCCCCGTATAAGGAGGTCAATAGCATAGATGGCTGACATGAAAAAAATTTCACATTGCGAACGGTTTCACCATTAATCGCACTTGTGATAACTTTTCACATTGTGGTATAAAGTATTTATTGCATTGCACAAAGCGCATCATGAAATCCGATCCCATCAGTCAAAACGATAAAACCTCCATTCAAGTGATTGAACGCATGATCACCCTCTTGGATGCCTTGGCTCAGTATCCCGATCCCGTCAGCCTTAAAGAACTTGCAAAGGTCACAGGCCTGCATCCCTCTACTGCTCACCGAATATTGAACGATATGGTTAGCAAACGATTTGTTGATCGATCAGAACCGGGTAATTATCGACTCGGTATGCGCTTACTCGAGCTAGGTAACATCGTAAAAAGTCGCTTGAATGTGCGTGAAGCTTCACTCGAATCTATGCAAACTCTGCATAGAAAAACACAGCAACCTGTGAATCTGTCTGTGCGTCAGGGCGATGAGATTGTGTATATCGAACGTGCCTTCTCTGAACGTTCAGGTATGCAAGTGGTACGCGCTATAGGTGGACGCGCTCCTTTACATCTGACATCAATAGGAAAATTATTTTTATCAGTAGATGACCAAAAATCGGTTCGTGCATATGCAACACGCACTGGGCTTAGTGGTAACAATAAAAACTCTATTACGGATTTAAATAAATTAGAAAGAGAGTTATCTCTCGTTCGTTCACGTGGCTATGCTAGAGACAATGAAGAATTGGAATTAGGCGTGCGCTGCATGGCAGCAGGCATACGAGATGATTCCGGTGAACTCATAGCAGGTCTTTCGATTTCAGCGCCCGCAGAAAGGCTTAGTGATGAATGGCTAGAAGAGTTAATGCATACTGCAGAGAAAATTTCATCATTGTTGGGATATCGATCAGAAATTGAAGTGTGATGACTGATTGTTGCGGACGATTACGCTATGCTAATCGCCCCTACGAAAATCCGGTTGTTAATTGAAGTTGTAGTTCAACGTAGAGCTCATGCTAAACAATTACACGCCGTAGGACGCAATGTATTGCGCCGCATGGAAAGTCTGATCATCTACATACCTTATGAATTTGAATGGACGATTACGCTGCACTAATCGTCCCTACGAAAATCCGGTTGTTAATTGAAGTTGTAGTTCAACGTATAGCTCATGCTAAACAATTACACGCCGTAGGGCGCAATGTATTGCGCCGCATGGAAAGTCTGATCATCTACTTACCTTATGAATTTGAACGGACGATTACGCTACGCTAATCGTCCCTATAACATAAATATCCGTGCATAAAAAAAGCGAACCTAAGTTCGCTTTTTTTATGTTCATTCAATTTAACTGCGAGGAGACGTTGACACAGACATCGCTGCAGTACCTCTGTTCTCTAACCATTTACGAATACGATCAGCATCTGCTAAACGTGATTGCTTACTCTTAGCATCAAGAAATATCATAACGATAGGACGATCAGCGATATTCACTTGCATAACTAAACAACGGCCTGCTTCAGAGATATAGCCTGTTTTTTGCAGACCGATTTCCCATTCAGGATTTTCAATTAAACCATTTGAATTACGGTATTGCAGCATACGACCACCGGGATCGACTGCATAACGACTATCAGTTGAGTATTGACGAATCAAAGGATGCTTATGCGCTGCAATCACCAACTTAGCTAAATCACGCGCACTAGATAAATTCGTACTCGAGAGGCCTGTGGAATCTGCAAAGCGCGAATTCACCATGCCTAGCTCACGTGCTTTCGCATTCATTGCTTGAACAAATGCTGGTAAGCCACCTGGATAATGACGTCCCAATGATGAAGCAGCACGATTTTCAGAACTCATTAAAGCAATATGCAGCATGTTGGAACGACTTAACTGAGAACCAACCCGCAAACGAGAATGACTGAATTTTTCACGATCAATATCATCTTCTGTCACAAGCAATTGTTCTTCTAAATCTTGGCCTGCTTCCACTATCACCAGACTAGTCATCAATTTAGTGATGGATGCAATCGGCAGCGCCACAGCAGCATTTTTTTCAAATAAGACTTCATTGCTGCGTTGATCTAATACCAAAGCTACATTCGATTTCAGATCTAGCGGATCACGTGTCAGGCTTAACCCAGCCAGATCACCTGCACTCATTAATGGAGGGACACCAGACAATGCAGTGGCATAGGCCATACGATGAAAACCACCTTTGCGTTTTAATGCAGCGGGTGACAGCTTGGCCGTACCCGAGGTGTGTTTAGCGATGATTTTATTGGCAGCTTTGGACTTAGTAGCTTTGGACTTAGCAACTTTACTAGAGCTTGCTTTTTTACTATGTACTTTTGAGTGCGACTTAGCATCTGTAAGAGATGTGGTCGCAGCAACAACGATAGATGCAGGAGTAACAATAATTGCTAACAAAAATGAAACCCATAACCCGCGCGTAAAACATCGCATCTGTTTTCTCCCAGCCCTGCCGTGATTTAAATTTGACATGAAGTGTAGCAAAATAGAAAAAAATCGCAAGAGAATTAAGGTGTTAGCACTTCTAATTAAAGAAAATTCTGATAGAAAATGCTCTTTTGTTAATTTTCTTAATTGTAAACTTTCTACTCACTTCATCAAAGACTGGTCAGAAAAAAGATTAATAGACAGACAAGTTGCCTAAATTGCAGCAGCAATCGCCCGTCCTAAATCCGTCGTACTGGCCTTACCTCCCATATCGGCAGTAAAGGGAGCAAGTTGAGGACCGGCTGCTAAAGTAGTCTCAATTGCATGAACAATCGCTGCGCCCGCCTCGTGATAACCAAAATGCTCCAACATCATGGCGCCACACCAAATTTGTCCGATAGGATTAGCTAAGCCTTTGCCAGCAATATCAGGTGCAGAGCCATGCACTGGTTCAAAGAGGGAAGGAAACACGCCTTCAGGATTAATATTTGCAGAAGGTGCAATCGCGATCGTGCCCGTACAAGCAGGACCGAGATCCGACAAAATATCGCCGAATAAATTAGAAGCCACCACCACATCAAACCAATCAGGATGCTGCACAAAATGCGCAGACAAAATATCGATATGGTATTTGTCCCACTTCACATCCGGATAATGCAGCGCCATGGCACTCACACGTTCATCCCAATACGGCATCGTGATAGAAATGCCGTTCGATTTTGTAGCAGAGGTTAAATGCTTTTTAGGTCGTCGCTGCGCTAGATCGAATGCATATTTAAGAATACGATCAGTACCCTTACGTGAAAAAATACTTTGTTGAAAAACAATTTCACGCTCAGTACCTTCATACATACGTCCACCCACTGAAGAATATTCACCTTCCGTGTTTTCTCGCACGACATAAAAATCAATATCACCTGGCTTACGATGCGCAAGTGGTGAAGGAATACCTGGCATTAAACGACATGGACGTAAATTTACATACTGATCAAACTCACGTCGAAATAAAAGTAAGGACCCCCACAGTGAAATATGATCAGGTACTGTTGCTGGCCAGCCTACTGCTCCAAAATAAATAGCATCATGTTTGCCGATTAAATCTTTCCAGTTATCCGGCATCATTTTTCCATGCTTCAGATAATAGTCACAGCTAGCAAAATCAAAATGCTCAAACTTCAGATCAAGATTAAATTTTCTAGCTGCCGCATCGAGTACACGTAAACCTTCCGGTATGACTTCCTTACCGATGCCATCACCAGCAATGACTGCAATTGATTTCATGCGTTCAATCCAAAAATTGCACAAACCCTGAAACAGGTTCACGCTCAGTGACTAATGAATTTTCTATCTTGCTCATATCTGCATAGCCTAACGCCATGCCACATACGAGTTGTTCGTTTTCAGGCAGAGCAAGCGATTCAGCAATCACTGCATGAAAAGGCGTAAACGCAGCTTGAGGACAAGTATCTAAACCTCTGGCACGTGCTGCAACCATGATGTTTTGTAAAAACATACCGTAATCCAGCCAAGAGCCTTGCTCCATGATGCGATCTATCGTAAAAATCAAACCTACCGGCGCATCAAAGAAGGTGTAATTACGACCATGCTGTGCTTGCATACCTGCTTTATCATCACGTGTTAAACCAACTAAAGCATATAAATCCCAACCTACTTTTCTTCTACGATCAACATAAGGTGCAACCCATTTGCGTGGATAGTAT
Source organism: Pseudomonadota bacterium (assembly GCA_041176585.1). Classification (GTDB taxonomy): domain Bacteria; phylum Pseudomonadota; class Gammaproteobacteria; order Burkholderiales; family Burkholderiaceae_D; genus Pernthalerella. The sequence continues at coordinate 16,010 of JBEDCU010000163.1, read as the reverse complement.
TGATACTCTTCCGTATGCTTACCTGCCTGCTCAGGATCAAGATAAGCATGCAAAATATCATCCGATAGTTTTTTTAAACTAGCCCCCGTTAATACACGCACTTTCCATGGCTGTGTATTAGAACCAGATGGTGCACGTGCTGCGACTTGTAAAATTTCTTCTACTTCTGCACGTGGAATAGGTTGAGGAAGAAAAGCGCGTATGGATCGACGTGAAGTTATTGCAGCATCGACTGCGGATTGTTCTGTTGATTGCATTTTTTTAATCCTCTGATTTTTTAGATTGCGATCGTTTCTAATAAAGCACGCGTAGCAGCCGGCATGGATATCGATTTACGCGTCAATCTATCTACATACACATGTACAAAATGACCTTGCGCAGCGACTTGATCATCATCCCCACGAAAGATACCAACTTCATAGCGCACACTGGAATTACCTAATTTACTGACACAAAGTCCTGCTGTCACGGGCTCAGGAAAAGTCACAGGCGCAAAATAATTACAGTGACTTTCAATCACCAAACCTATCGCCTCACCTTCATGAATATCTAAGGTGCCATGCGAAATTAAGAATTGATTGACTACCGTATCAAACCATAAGTAATACACCACATTATTCACATGGCCATAGGCATCGTTATCCATCCAACGCGTCGTAATAGGATAAAAATGTTTAAAATCTTTTCGGGTTTTAGGTGTCTCGCGCATTATTTTTTTACAACAAATGCCACGCCTGTCACCGCAAGCAGCATGCCGGCAATGCCAATGAGCGTGAACGTTTCAGAAAACAACAACCAAGCTAGCATCGCCGTGAGTGGTGGCGTCAAATACATCAAGCTAGAAACATGGGTTGCTGCGTTATTGCGTATCAGGGCATACAACAAAAACATGGCTCCTATTGATAATGCAAAAATAGACCATAACAATGCCACTATAAAAGGCGGTGTCCATTGTACTGTGGCTAGGGAAAAATTCAGATCTTCCAGCCATATGGCAAAGGGTAAAGTAATCAGCAAGGAAGCAGTAAATTGTATGATCGCGCCAGACCGCAAATCAAATCGTGGGCAGTATTTTTTTTGATAAAGCGTACCTGCTGTAATTGCAAATAAAGCCATCACACACAAAAACACCGTCAAACTCGTCACACCTTGTAAAGTCATTTTATTTGAGACGACTAAAGCAACACCACCCAAACCTAAGACTAAACCACACCACTGACGTAAGCGAACTTTTTCACCTACAAAGCCAGCTGCAAATCCTGTCAATAAAGGTTGCAAGCCCACGATCAATGCAGACAAACCAGCAGGCATACCAAACTTAATCGCACACCACACACCAGATAAATAACCCGCCTGCACCAACACGCCAGCAAATCAATATGCCACATGTGACCTTTAGGCCAATCAGCACGCATGAGAATAGCCAGAGGTACTAAAAGAACTAAGACACCTACATAGCGCAAAGAAAGAAAAGTGAGAGTGGGCGCAAAAGGTAAACCTAATTTCGCCACAATAAAACCTGTACTCCATATCAGTACAAACAACAATGCCGTACTGTATTCAGCGCCTAGTTTTTTGAGTAGTGCAATTGAAGAAGTGATAACGTGTGAATTCAATTCTGCTCCGTTTATACTGACTTACAAAAAGAGTCTGCGATCACTACCGTTTGCAAATGCATGGCAACAGTTTGTTCTATTTCTTTGCCATATCCTCCTGCCATCGCAATCGCAATCGGAATACCACGATCACGCGCAACTTCACAAACTAAACGATCGCGTGCTGCTAATCCTTCGCTGCTTAAACTAAGCTTACCTAGCCTATCATTTTCATGCACATCTGCACCTGCTAAATAAATAATTAAATCTGGTGAAAAATGCGCAAACAAATCATCTAACGCATTATCAAGCTGGGTTAAATACATGGCATCAGTCGTGCCATCTTCTAAAGCAATATCCCTATCACTCTCTGCTTTTACAAAGGGATAATTATTTTTTGCATGGATAGATAAAGTAAAAATCGCATCATCACGCGCTAAGATAGAAGCTGTTCCATTCCCTTGATGCACATCGAGATCCACAATCGCTACACGCTTTGCACGACGTTCTGCCACCATTAAACGTGAAGCGATTGCAGCATCATTAAAAATACAAAATCCTTCTCCACGATCGGCATGCGCATGATGCGTACCACCTGCTAAATTAACAGCAACACCATCTTCAAATGCAGTGCGACAAGCAGCAATCGTGGCGCCGGTTGCGCGACGTGATCGTTCTACCATCTCTGGTGACCAAGGAAAGCCTATCGCTCTTTGCTCTTCTGCAGTGAGTAAACCATGCGCTACACGATGAATATAATCAGGATGATGAGCTAAAGCCAACACACCATCTGTCGTATACGGCGCTTCCATGAAATGCGCATGCGGTAGCGCTGCTTCTACTGCCTCACGCAATAAGCGATATTTCTGCATAGGGAAGCGATGCCCAGCTGGCAAAGGCAATACAAATTTATCGCTATATATAATCTTCAAGGGTATGACTCAAGAGGTGTAATGCAGTATTGATAAAATTGTAAGTATGATGATGGCTGCTCACAAAACTGCGCTATAAAAAAATGCCGTTGAGTCTAGCATGCAAGATAAAAAAATATCTGTATGAGGAATGAGCAATCACCGGAAAATGCACTTGCAACAGCATGAAGATTTTTCATCTAATGCATCGCACAAAATACACTTTACGTGTTTACAGTCGTCTGGTTAAGATAACCCTTACCTACTAAATTAGGCATTCATACTTGGTTTCGAGTAAACTACCGAGAATTAAAACCTAGATCGTATTTGAATTTCACGCAGCACTTAGATTTTTTAGAATCCATACGTAAAAACACGCTCTAAAAACAAACAACACCGTCCTGCAATAATAATAAAAAAATCACAGCATGTTCTCTCTTACTCCAGTTTTTACCATTGCTTGCTCCACCGCCCTCTATACCGGATTTTTCATATTGAATGAAGCATTTTTCTCTGGATTAGAATTTGACATAGGAGTGAATTGGATTTTTTTACCAGCAGGAATGCGTTTACTCTGCACGCTTTTATTTGGATTAGAGGGTGCAATAGGTTTATTTATTGCAGGACTCATCGTTATTCATTTTTATTTTCTAACTTTTGATTTGATTACAGGCATAGGCGCAGCCTTCATCACAGCGGGTGCACCTTATTTAGTTTATCGACTAGCACTCTCACGCGGTTTATCTCCCTCATTAGAAAAAATCACACCTAAAACTTTAGGCATACTGATACTAATCTACGCAATTATCAGTCCTTTATCACATCAATTATGGTTTGCGCTCAGAGGGTTTTCACCAGACTTCTTGTCTGCTTTTTTTGCTATGTTTGTTGGTGATCTGTTAGGCACACTCATCATTATCTACAGCATAAAGTTATGTCTCGCTTTGCTACGAATGAAGCAATCTAAACGCATTTAGTCTGCATGCGGCGCAATGTGTTAAAGCGTACATGACTCGTTTTATCTCGGAGGATTCATGTTATGCGGACGATTACGATACGCTAATCGTCCCTACAAACTTAACCTATAAATCTTTGTAGCGTATTTGTACGGTGCTATTACTATTTTATTTACTCGCTATCGCTACATATTCCTGCTTTAACTTATCTAATCCCGCAAGCATACTGTCATAAGCTTGTTCGCACTGCGCTGGATCACCTTTTACACCCAACTCTATATGGCGTCTACGCTGCGCATCTCCTACGCTAGGCAAGCTAAATACTTTCACATTTGGGAATGCTGTTTCTATGGTTTCCATTAATGGGGTGAGAGTTGATTCCATTGATTCATACACAAACACTGATTTTTCTACATAAGCATGTTGATGGAATAAATGCGCGTAATGCGTATCCAACACCCAATTCATCATAGGTTCTGCCATCACAGGAAAACCAGGCACAAAATAATGTGCACCGCCTGTTGCATGAGTGATTGAAAAACCTGGAATCTTATTAAAAGAATTAGGAATGATTTCCGCACCTGCAGGAAACTCACCCATTTTTAATCGATGTATATTATCTTCGGCTGAATAGTTAGGCTCTTTGCCTGCCTCACGTGCTACATCAGCGATGCGTTCATTAATTTTTTTCTGCGCTTCTGGATGTAAGACTAAATCCACACCTAAAGCACGTGCTGCACATAAGCGTGTGTGATCATCTGGTGTAGCACCAATACCACCACAAGAAAACACCACATCATTACTCGCAAAGGTACGCTTCAAAGTTGCAGTGATACGATCAGGATCATCACCTATGTATTCTGCCCAGCCTAATTGCAAACCACGTGCAGTGAGCAATTCTATAAATTTTGCGAGATGTTTATCTGTGCGCTTACCCGATAAAATTTCATCGCCTATGATGATGATGCCAAATGCCATATTGCAGCCTATGTAATATTTAATAAAACTATGTAATCTGAAGCAGACTGATTCTTAAAAATCAATGTGCACTGCATACAGTAACGTTGATGTTTATCTTATTTCTCAACATTATAAAATAAGCATGAAAAGTTTAAGCAACACGAAGAGATTGCTTCTTGCTGCTACAATTCTGCCTCTTTATCGATCTGCAAAAAAGGAAAATCATGTCTATGATCATGACCGCCTCCGGGCTGCAATACGAAGACCTCAGCGTTGGTGACGGTGAAGAAGCCAAGGCAGGTGATTATGTGAGTGTGCACTACACTGGCTGGATACAAAATCCCGATGGCACAGCAGGTGAAAAATTTGATTCTAGTCATGATAGAGATCAGCCTTTTGAATTTGATCTCGGTGAAGGTCAAGTAATTAAAGGATGGGATCAAGGCGTACAAGGTATGAAAATCGGCGGCAAACGTAAATTAATTATTCCTTCCGATTTAGGCTATGGCGCTTATGGTGCCGGTGGTGTCATTCCACCGCATGCAACACTGATTTTCGACGTAGAGTTACTTGGTGTGTAATCCATACTGAGACGCGGGATTCTCTCGCGTCTCAACCCCGTAGCATTTTTATGCTTCAGGCGAAAATACCTTGCGCATATTCTTAGAGACTTGCTCTTCAATTTTTACCGCAAAACCTTTTAGCATAAAGCCTAATTTAATTTCTAATTGCGCTTGTTTGTCTAACAGCGCTAGTGATCCTGATACACCGCTACGCTCAAACTTCAGCAAATCCCCTTCCCAAGTTGTCGTCATTTCATAATCTAATTCCATTTGCGCTGCGACTTTTCTAGCTGCTTGACGCGCTTCATCCAATGACAAATTATGTTCTTGAATTATTTTTATATCCGACATGATAATTTCCTTAGGCTTTGCTAAATTTTTATTATGCTGACTCGGGGTTGAGTAAATTCGGTGGCGTTTTACCTGATAACGCAGCGATTAAATTATCTGCCGCACAATTTGCCATAGCACGACGGGTAGATTCTGTTGCACTACCTATATGCGGAGTCAGCACGACATTCGTACAACTTAAATATTCCTGATTAAAAGCGGGCTCGTTTTCAAACACATCTAAACCTGCTGCTGCAATTTGTCCACGCTTGAGCGCTGCGATTAAAGCTGCATCATCCACAATACCACCACGTGCAATATTTATTAAGGTGGCAGTTGGTTTCATCAAAGCGATTTCAGCAGCACCTATGTAATGATGCACAGCAGGTGAATACGGTAATACTAAAACGATGTGATCAGCTTCTTGTAATACCTGATCACGGCTTTTATATTGAGCATGATTAGCAACCACTTCTTGCTCTAGTGTCAATTGTGAACGATTGTGATACACAACCTTCATATCAAAACCCATGGAACGACGCGCTATCGCTTGTCCTATCCTACCCATACCAATAATACCTAGAGTAGATCTATAGACATCTGATCCTAGAAAGCCATCGTAGGTCAATTTCTCCCACTTACCTGCTCGAAGAAAATGTTCTGATTCAGTTACACGACGAGCGGTGGCCATTAACAAAGCCCAAGCAAAATCTGCTGTGGTTTGATTCAATACATCCGGTGTATTCGTGACCTTGATACCAGCCTTAGTCGCAGCAGCTACATCAATGTTGTTATAGCCCACTGCCATATTGCACACAGCTTTTAGTTGAGGACAGGCTTGCATGAAGTTAGCCGAAACTCGATCATTAGGATTACAAAAGATGCCGTCTTTATCACGACATTTTTCTATCAGTTCTGCTTCACTATAAATTCTATCGCTAATATTTGAGTCAACCTCAAATACTTTTTCTAAGCGTTGAATCACATCAGGAAAAATAGCGCGGGTAATTAAAATCTTAGGCTTCATTCTGGCTATGTTTTGTCATTAAAGCGTATTTACCAAAATAACATGAACACGATAGGGACCATGTGCGCCTAAGACGATGGTCTGTTCAATATCACCCGTACGAGATGGGCCAGAAATAAAATTCGTCGCACGCGGTAATTCGCCACGCTCAGCTTTTGCTAAAGCAAACGCATCTTCAATACCTGCAACAATCCGTGCTTTAGGTACGATAGCAATATGCGTCTCAGGTAGTAAGGCGGCAGAAGCAAATGTGTCCGGTCCTGATAACAACATCAGGGTGCCGGTTTCAGCGACTGCGCAAAAGCATCCGGTAATACCGACTAAATCTTCATTGACTGGCGGACGAAACGCCACGCCTATTCCTGCAGTCTGCCAAGGTAAGGCATCCAATGTCTTCCAAGCGACGGCCGTTTTACCAACACCTAGGCTTTCGAGATAACGCGCAGCAGCGGCAGGCACATCCGCCAAAGTTGCTACTTCGTCTAGCGTTTGCGAAGTACGTAAGGCTTGCTCACGAAAACGCTGAACTAAATCATGACCCAAATCTGGCCGCGGACCACTTTCATGATGCGCTAGGTAGTCCTGCACCTGATCCAGCTCAGACTGCTGCGCAGTGGGAGCACGTTGTTGAGCTTTTCTAATGCGAGCAAAAATCGCTGCACGGGCTGATGAAGTCTCCATAATTCCCTCTAAAATCGTTGACGAATTTTATCCCACGAGCCTTCAGTCGCCCTAGGGCTGTGGCGTGATTTAATTTCAGAGTAGTCAATTAAATAATTCAAGAACCACAACTCTCAAAATTGAATTTACATATTCAAAAAACATCTAAGCGCGGTTTGTGACAAGCTGATATTTGCCTTAAAATACAAAGCTTTGTGACCTCAGCTAGCTAGACCTTCGTTTATCCTTGCTAGTTGCAGTGATTTGTTTCAAAAATACTTACAAAACAGGACTTTTATGACTCACGTTGTGACCGAATCTTGCATCCGCTGCCGTTATACGGATTGTGTTGATGTTTGCCCGGTAGACTGCTTTCGCGAAGGCCCAAATTTTCTCACCATTGATCCTGATGAATGCATCGATTGTGCGGTTTGTGTAGCCGAGTGCCCAGTCAATGCGATCTATGCCGAAGAAGACGTACCTGCTAATCAACAGCAATTCATTAAATTGAATATCGAATTAGCACGTAAATGGCCTTCTATCACTAAATCGAAAGCGCCTCTACCAGAAGCCGATCAGTGGAAAGACACCGAAGCCAAGCTGGAATTTCTCGAACGTTAATTCGCTTGTGTGTTAATTCGCTTATGATTCTTTGTTAGATTTGTTTTATCGTCTCATCGACCCCGGCTTATAGCCGGGGTTGGCTTTTTCTAAGAATCCCTTTGCAGCGTAGTTTGCTCAGCGAATAAAAATCATTTTATAAAATAGGTAAGTCGTATGAATGCACAAACGAACTCCACACCCATAGAAACTGATGCAGTCATAGTCGGTGCTGGCCCTGTTGGACTATTTCAAGTATTTGAACTCGGTCTTTTAGAGATCAAAGCGCATGTGATTGATTCACTTATTTCCGTTGGCGGTCAATGCGTAGAACTCTATCCAGACAAACCGATTTATGACATTCCTGCAGTGCCAGTCTGTACCGGTCAAGAGTTAACCGATAATTTGCTAAAACAAATCGAACCATTTGAGCCTACCTTCCATCTTGGACAAGAAGTCACGCTGGTTCAAAAACGTGATGATGGTCGTTTTGATTTACAAACATCGACAGGCACACAATTCATCACAAAAACTATTTTCATTGCTGCAGGTGTAGGCTCTTTCCAACCTCGCACTATTAAAGTTGATGGCATAGAAGTGTTTGAAGGTAGCCAACTGTTTTATCGTGTGAAAGATCCTGCACGTTTTGCCGGTCGCAATATTGTTATTTGTGGTGGTGGTGATTCTGCACTCGATTGGGCACTCAATCTACAAGGTAAAGCTGAGTCTGTGATTCTGTTACATCGTCGTGATGATTTTCGTGCAGCGCCAGCATCGGTCGCAAAGATGAAGGAATTATGTGATGCCTATGAAATGCAACTCGTAATTGGACAAGTTTCAGGCTTTGAAACCAAAGATGACAAACTGAGTGAAATCAAAGTCACTGGAGCTGATGGTGTAACACGTCGTATGCCACTCGATGACTTGCTCGTATTCTTTGGACTCTCACCTAAATTAGGTCCTATCGCAGAATGGGGCTTAGAAATAGAGCGTAAACAACTAGCAGTCGATACAGAAAAATTTGAAACCAATATTCCAGGTATTTTTGCTGTGGGTGATATCAACACCTATCCTGGAAAGAAAAAATTAATTTTGTCTGGCTTCCATGAAGCTGCTTTAGCTGCATTTGGTGCTGCACCTTATATTTTCCCTGAAAAGAAAATTCATATGCAGTACACCACGACCTCACCTAAGCTACATAAAATTCTTGGTGTAGAAAGCCCAGTATTTGATTAAACCTATTACTAGTCTTCTAGAAATTAAAAATCCGACCAGTTATGAAACTGGTCGGATTTTTTTATTCCTCACACAAAAACACGTCGCGCAACTAACGTGACTTTAACGCCCAACACGTGCTGCAAGCTCACCGATGATGCCGCGTCTAAATGCAAGCACACAGATTACAAAAATCAAACCGGTCACCATCGTCACTGATTCGCCTATAGTATTAAACCATTCTATGTTGGTGATGCTTGCTAACCATGTTCCAAAATCACCTAGCTTGTTTTCTAAAGCGATGATTACTATCGCACCAACCACTGGACCGACTAAAGTACCTAAACCACCCACCAAGGTCATTAATACGACCAAGCCTGACATCGACCAATGTACATCCGTCAAGGTTCCAAAACCTAAGACGACAGCTTTGGTAGAGCCTGCTAAACCAGCAAGTGCTGCTGACAAAACAAAGGCAAGTAATTTATAGCGCTCTACGTCATAGCCCAAGGAAATCGCACGCGCCTCATTTTCGCGTATCGCTTTTAATACTTGCCCAAACGGTGAATGAATAATACGCACAATGAAAAGAAACGCTGCAATCACAATCGCTAATACAACGTAATACATCACGATATCGTTTTTCAGATCGAGTAATCCTAATAATGATCCACGCGGTATAGATTGCAAACCATCTTCACCACCTGTGAAAGGCGCTTGCAAGAAAACAAAGAACAGCATTTGCGCTAATGCTAAGGTGATCATGGTGAAATAAATACCCTGACGACGTATCGCTAAACCACCAATAATTAAACCTAAGCCCGCAGCAGAAACTGTGCCTATCAAGATACCAATTTCAGTTGGCAACCCCCATACTTTTAATGCATGACCTGCGAAATAAGAAGCACCGCCAAAAAATGCAGCATGACCAAAAGACAGCAAGCCTGTGAAACCAATTAATAAGTTAAATGCACACGCAAACAAAGCGAAACATAAAATCTTCATCAGCAATACTGGATACAACACAGCAGGCGCAATCAGCGCAGCGATTAAGATGCCAGCATAAGCAATTTTTTTCATCATGTTGTCCAACTCCTTATTTCTCGCGACCGAACAGACCAGCAGGTCTGATCAATAAAACGATGGCCATCACAATGAAAACCACAGTTGCAGATAATTCTGGATAAAACACTCTGGTTAATCCTTCAATCACACCTAAGCCTAAGCCAGTCACGATAGAGCCTAGTATCGAGCCCATACCACCTATCACCACAACTGCAAATACAGTGATGATGAGATTTGAACCCATTAAAGGAGAGACTTGTAATACAGGTGCAGCGAGTACTCCTGCAAAACCTGCAAGTGCGACACCAAAGCCATAAGTGAGCGTCACCATCAAAGGTACATTCACACCAAATGCTTCTACCATTTTTGGATTTTCGGTACCTGCACGAAGATAAGCACCTAAGCGAGTTTTCTCAATCACAAACCATGTGAATAAACAGACGACTAGTGAAGCTAATACTACCCAAGCCCTATAGTTAGGCAAAATCATGAAGCCTAGATCTGTTGCACCTCGTAATGCTGCAGGCACAGAATAAGGCTGGCCTGAAACACCATAAAAGGAACGGAACACACCTTCCAACATCAGTGTGACGCCAAATGTGAGTAATAAGCCATAAAGGTGATCGAGTTTATATAACCACCTCAACATAGTTTTTTCTATGATGATGCCAAACATACCTACCAACAGAGGCGCGACGATTAACATAATCCAATAGCTCACACCAAAATACTGCAAGCCCATCCACGCAATAAAAGCACCCATCATATAAAGAGCACCATGCGCAAAATTAATCACATTCAGTAAACCAAAAATGACAGCCAAACCTAGCGATAACATGGCATAAAAAGAACCGTTCACTAGACCTAATAATAATTGGCCTAGAAAGGCAGAAATAGGGATTCCGAAAATTTCCATGTTCTATCCTAAACACCTAATAATTCATTTAACACAGCGGTCTTGCTCTCTAATTCAGCAGCAGAAAATTTTTCTACAATTTGACCATGCTCCATGACATAGAAACGATTTGCTAAGGGAGCAGCGAAACGGAAATTCTGCTCCACCATGACAATGGTGTAACCCTTAGCTTTCAAGGTCAGTATCATGCGCGCTAAGGCTTGCACAATCACTGGCGCTAAGCCTTCTGAAATTTCATCTAATAAAAGTAAGCGTGCACCAGTTCTTAATATGCGTGCTACTGCTAACATTTGTTGTTCACCACCAGATAAGCGCGTGCCTTGGCTATCGCGTCTTTCCTCTAAGTTAGGAAACATTTTATAAATCTCTTCGACTGACATACCTTGCTCAGTTTTAGAGACCACAGGAGGCAGTAAGAGATTTTCTTCTGCAGAAAGGGAAGAAAAAATTGCGCGCTCTTCAGGGCAATAACCCACACCGAGATGCGCAATACGATAAGTGGGTAAGTGTATGGACTCCACACCATTAATTTTTATCGAGCCTTCACGTCGTCCGGTTAAACCCATCATGGCACGTAAAGTGGTAGAACGACCTGCTCCATTACGACCTAACAAGGTTACAACTTCACCTTGTTCAACTGATAGATTCACATCATGCAAAATATGTGATTCGCCATACCATGCTTGTAGATGACGAATTTCCAATGCGCTAGTCATCAATGCGCTCCTTCTAAGCTTGCACTACTACCCATATACGCTTCCAAGACCTGCGGATTTTGTGACACTGTTTTGTAATCACCTTCCGCTAAAATCGCACCACGCTGCAATACCGAGATACGATCACAAATACCGGATACCACGCCCATATTATGTTCAACCATGAGTATGGTTCTACCCTTAGCCACTTTTTTAATTAAGTCCGTTACGCGTTGTACATCCTCATGCCCCATACCTTGGGTTGGTTCATCTAACAACATGAGCTCAGGTTCCATGGCAAGCGTAGTAGCAATTTCTAAAGCACGCTTACGTCCATAGGGAAGATCAACAGTAATACTGTCTGCAAATGCAGATAAATCCACTTCCTCTAACAAAGTCATTGCACGCGCATTTAATTGATCGAGTGATTTTTCACTTTTCCAAAAATGAAATGCCGTCCCTAACTGTCGCTGCAAACCGATACGCACATTTTCCAATACTGATAAATGTGGAAACACTGCAGAAATTTGAAATGATCGAATAATACCCATGCGAGCAATTTGCGCAGGCTTAGCGGCAGTAATATCCTGACTATTAAATAAAATCTGGCCTGAGCTAGGTTCAATAAATTTAGTCAGTAAATTAAAACACGTGGTTTTACCTGCACCATTCGGACCTATCAAGGCATGAATATGTCCACGCTGTACTTGTAAATTCACATTGTCGACAGCGATAAATCCTTTGAATTCGCGCGTTAACTGTTTTGTTTCTAAGATGACGTCTGCCATCGTGTCTCCAAATTAAGGTTTGATACTTTTAATAGCGTGTTTCGCCAGACTCCAGCGATGTGTTTCATTCGGGCCGTCATAGACTCTGAAAGAACGGGCATCGGCAAAAATACGTGCCACGATAGTTTCATGTGTCATACCTGAGCCACCTAAAATTTGCGCACTGCGATCAATCACTCGCCAGATAGCTTCAGAAGAAATCACTTTAGCGGCACTCGACTCACGTGTTCCTAAATGTCCCTGATCTAACACCCATGCACAATGCAGAATAGATAGACGTGTTACATGCATATCCATTTCATTATCTGCCAACATAAAACCAACGCCTTCATGCTGACCTAATGTTTTTCCAAAAGCTTGACGCTGTGCTGCATAACGTAATGCGACATCATTTGCACGTCTTGCCGCTCCTAACCAACGCATACAATGGGTGAGTCGCGCTGGTGAAAGTCTGACTTGCGCATATTTAAATCCTTCACCCACCGCACCTAATACATTTTCTTCCGGTACGCGCAGATTCGTAAATCGCACTACACCATGCCCACCCACAAAACAGGTATCGAGTGCATCCATGGTGCGTTCTACCTCTATGCCCGGAGCATCCATATCAGATAAAAACATGGTGGCACTGCCATCTTCAAGCTTGGCCATGATAATAGCGAAGGCTGCTCCATTGGCACCAGTTATGAGCCACTTGACGCCGTTAATGATGAAATCTTTTCCATCTTTGACTGCAATGGTTTGTAACATACTGGGATCAGCACCCGCACCAGGAGCAGGTTCAGTCATACAAAAACAAGAGCGTGTTTTACCTGCAGCCAGAGGACGCAACCAACGTTCTTTCTGTGATGGTGTACAAATTTCTTCCATCATGTGCATATTGCCCTCATCTGGGGCAAAAATATTCATCGCAACTGGACCCAGTGGTGAATAGCCTGATTCTTCAAACACTACCGCTTTGGCGATGTGCGAGAGACCTAATCCACCATATTCTGGCGATACATGCACGGACAAGAGTCCGGCCTTGATTGCTTTCGCAACCAATTCGTTACGCAGATCTTCAGTTGGTCCATGGGGAGTGCAGCGTGCATCCCCTTCCATAGGAATGACCTGCTCGGCGATAAATTGGCGCGTCCTTTGCTGCAAGTCGACCAACTCAGCCGAGAGTGTGAAATCCATGCCCTGTCTCCTGATAGATACTGATTTAAATGCAGCAAAGTGCAATAAATCAGATAATTAAATTTTATTTTTAATAACGCACATCGTCTAACTGGTGCTGCGCTGTAAGTCCGACAACTTATGCTATTTCTGAAAAAATTCAAACAGCTTTCTTAGATATTTACTTAAATAAGCGATGACTGTCGCTACATACGGAAGGCGCTAAATACAATCCAGTCTGATTAATTTTTTGTATTGTCAGGTTTAGAATAAAACCCATTCCACGAAATCCTGCTATTCAGGCTAGAATTAAGCTATTCATTTAGCAAACCATGGAATTAAGTCATGTCCAGAATGACCGCTTTATTTGGCGATATCAGCAATATTATTAGTCTTGCAATCACACCAGCATTTTTATTACTTGGTGTATTCATGCATATACGCATACTAAATAATCGGCTGAACAGAATAAATGACCGCACTGAATTCTTACATGCATTGCAAATGGGCCCACAAGGCATGAGTAAAAACTATCATCATGAATTATCTGTGCTGCAACGCCGCATGAATGTTATACACAAAGCCAATCTGTTTGCAGCAAGCTGTGTAGTGATCGTATGCAGTGTCGTCATCGCCTTATTAATTGACGATGTATTTCAACTCAGATTAGATACGCTGATTGCATTTTTATTTGTGTTTTCTATGCTTTTACTCATCGCAAGTTTTAGTCTCTTCTTGCATGAGATTTTTATTGCGAGTCATTCATTACCCGCAACAGCAGTGCACAGACAAAGTCAATTTGAAAACGTATCTTGAAATGTAAATCCAAAGTCAGTATGTGTATCAAGCATGAACATTAAATCTTTGATGCATATGCTCTAAGCCGACTTTAGATAAGACTTGTTGTAAACGCTCGGTTGGTTTACGTCTAGGTAGATCCTTGTAAGTAGCGATAATCAGTTCATTCTTCATAGAATGCTCCCAACCGACTAACTCAGTCACACTCACTTGATAGCCATGTGCTTCTAACTGCAAGCAGCGTAATACATTTGTGAGTTGGCTACCAAATTCACGTGTATGAATAGGATGACGCCAAATCTCAGTCAATGGATCATGCAATTGCTGACTTTTTATTTTTCTTAATTCCCCCGCCACCTCAGCCTGACAACAAGGTACTACTACAACAAATTGTGCCTTCTTTTCTAAAGCAAAATGAATCGCATCATCAGTCGCTGTATCACAAGCATGTAAAGCAGTCACTATATCTACCGCCTTTGGTAACTCTGACGTGTGAATAGCCTCTGCCACAGTTAAATGCAGAAATGACATGCGCGAGAATTCACATTGTTTAGCTAAGGCACGTGAATTTTCCACCAATTCTTGTCGGCTTTCTATGCCATAAATATGCGAGGCATCTTGTAGTGATTTAAAAAACAAATCATACAAAATAAAGCCGAGATAAGATTTTCCAGCACCATGATCAACTAAGGTAATAGGATGATCTTGCTGCGAAAGTTGCTTAAGTAGTGGCTCTATAAATTGAAATAAATGATAGACCTGTTTAAGTTTACGTCGGCTATCCTGATTCATTTTCCCATCACGAGTCAGAATATGTAGAGCTTTAAGTAATTCTATGGATTGTTCTGGCTTGATGTCGACCATGATAGTAATCAGCGTGCTTATTGTTGAAACCAGCCTGCATGATAGCAAAACTGGTTCTAATGTCGACTATAGGATTTACAGGCTCAGCGAGCCATGAGTAATGCAAGACTAATCAAGAGCTGATAAGAGATAATTTATCGCGCAAATACGTATCACTCTCTGCCTCAGTCATTGGACGACCGAACAGAAATCCTTGATAGATGTGACATCCAAGCTCATCAAGAAATGCTTGCTGCTCTTGATTTTCCACCCCTTCAGCAATCAATTCTAATTGCAAGCTTTGCGCAAGTACGGCGATCGTTCGAATGATGGCAGCATCTTTTTCTTGTGTTGCGCTATTTGTAAAGAAAGAACGATCTATCTTCAACTCATCAATCGGTAAATTACCTAGATAGGATAGAGAAGAATATCCAGTACCAAAATCATCTAATGAAAAGCGCACGCCTAGTGCTTTAAGCTCCATCATTTTCGATATGGCTACATCAACTTCATCCACCAACATGCTTTCGGTAAGTTCAAGTTTAAGACGATAAGGGTTGGCTCCAGTTTCTCCAATCAACTTCTTTATTGTCTCAACAAAATTAGGCAATCTAAAATGTCGAATACTAATATTCACAGCTAAACTTAAAGCTGCAGTTTCAGGATACTCACTCCACTTGACTAAGGTCTGACAAGCTTGCAGTAATGCCCACTCACTAATAGGAACAATTAAGCCTGTTTCTTCAGCAAGTGAAATAAATTCTGCAGGCAAAATTAAACCACGATCAGGATGTTGCCAACGCAATAAAGTGATCTGCTGTCAGTTTAGTGCCACAAGATAAGAGAGTCCTACATCATAAATCATTGGATTGATACGGCCTGCTTTTGGACGAATCTAGGCACTAGCGTTTGAGGTGCTGGCGGCTTATA
>JBEDCU010000162.1:0-14740 GCA_041176585.1 Pseudomonadota bacterium | reverse complement strand
CATATCGGTATTATTTGTCAGGAATTTGTCAGGCAAGCGAATTATGGCAGGTATTCGACTTTCTTTCAGAGCAGTTTATTTTTTCTTAACTATTCATTTTATCCCTATCAGCAGTATGGGCGAAAAAAAACCGGAGACCTAAGTCACCGGTTAATTTAGCAAACCCTCTCTGGGGTTGCAGGAAAAGACTTAGAAGTTGTAGGTGTAATGCGCGCGCACAGAATTTTTTGATTCATCTACAGCGCCTTGACTTCGCGCATAACGTAATCCTAAGGTGTGATTTTCATTGAAATCATAGAGTAGGGTGGCGTGATAGCGAACGCTGTCAAAAGGATCAACGGCATCTTGATGAAAGGCATTGCGATAGCGCGAACCGACATCAACGGCAAAACCTAGTCCGAGAGGAATTTTTAGGCCAACATCAGCAGCATAGTGCTTAATGTTTAAACCATTTGATTTAGTAAATTTTTGTCCTAGTCTGACTGCGACATAGGGATAGACACCAAAGCCAGTCTCAAATGATTTCTTTACTTTGAGTTCAACGTTTTGCGTGTTGACTTTGGATGAGCTTGGATCAGCTGGATCTGAATAACCAGCCTTAATCGAATATTCCCATTTGTTCGGTGCTTTAACACCGACTGTCATGTTAACGGCAGCATTTTTACTGCCATCTGAGCGTTTTTCTTCGTCCGCATAATCAAAGGATACAAAAGGTTTTAACTGTGCTTGAGCGGAAATCGCGCTCAGTATCAGCATTGTGCCCACAAGGAATTTTTTCATAATATGCTTTCAGTTATTCAAGTTGTCTCTTGGAAATGATTATAAAAGCTTAATTTCAATCTATTGATGGCTCTAGCCGTAACATCTGAAAAAAGTGTTGTAAATCTGCACCAATTAAATTGGTTTGTAAAAACTTTAGGTTTTCCTTTTCCAATAAATAATATTTGCCGCCAAGATTTCAGCCGTGCTGGCCACAGTCACTATAGGAGGCGGATTGGGTTTTACTTTGTCCGTTTCATTAGGTGAATAGACGGTGTATTTAACTGGATTGATTTTGCCGTAGGACGGAATCTTCGCTTGTTCGGTGCTTTGAAATAGGCGGTCTGTGCTTGGCGTTGTGGGGAAGGGTAAATCTGCATCTACAGGTTTTTTTGTTACTTGCATCAATGCTGCAGCGGCCGTAACGGGTTTGCCGCCAAAGGCTTTCATGCCGGCGAAAGCATTTAAGCTTTCATAGCCAAGAGCTACCAGTTTTTTTGCGGCATTTGCATTGGTTCCTAATGTATTCGCATTGGTACTGGATGGTAGGGCGTTTAATTCTCTGATTGTGTCTGGCAATCTACTCAAAATCCCCATTTGCTCTAAAGCAGAGAGATTCGTATTTTTAAAGCTGTCAGGTGTCATGCCAGTCATGGCTAACATTTGGACTGCCTTGGGTTCGAGTACGGCTTTCGCGTCTAACGCATTTGTACCTCTAGGAAAATTCGCCAAGGAAGTAACGCCTAGTGCTGAGAGTGCAGTAAAGGCACCTTTTAATTCGCGAAATCGATCGGTTGATAGTTTGCCGGGATTGTCTGGGTCTTCTATGAGTTTGAAGGCTTGATAGACGGTGGTGCCTTTGGGGAAGGCAGTTAAATCATAAATACCTGCTTTTGCCAGCGCAGAACCGACCAAACCATTGGTTTTACTTTGATAGAGTGTATCGATCGCTCCGACCACGGAGGTGCCCGCTTTAAAGCGCGAGAGGTCGTTGTATCCCAACTCTTTGAGCGATTTGGTCGCAGCGACATTTTTATTGACTAGGTCTTGCGATAACACCAGATTGCCAGGCGTTGCAGGATTACCGTCTTCTTTCCATTGCGCGACCATTTTGTAAGCATTCGCCCAAGTCACGCCGTTTGGAAATCCTTTGGGCATGGTGTCGGTTTCACTGGCGTCAGTCACCCCTGCAGCTTTTAGGGCAGTAGTGAGCTCAACTTTCATTTGAGCTAAGGCAGCACTGGAGATTGCAGACATTGCGCCTGTGCCGGCCATGGAATTAACACGAGTAATCATAAGAATCGTTTAGTAAAGCCAGTTCATATGCGGCTATTACAGCAAGATTCATACCATTTCATATAGCCTTATTTGTCATGAAAGACGACACAAGCTAGTGCTACTATTTTCAAAAAGATAATTTTATAAGAGCAGCTTGCTTGCGTTTTTAAGAGATGACGATGCAAGCTGTGCCATACTAAAACCGGAGTCACTATGCAGCGCAATTCCAGTCAACACGCTTATGATTTTTATACAGAACCCTCTATGTACTCACCTCGTTTTATAAAAAAAATCTTCGCACTATCTTGGAAAGATTTATTTTTTGTCCTGATTCCATTACTACTCTTAGTTGGCTTGGTCGGATGGCTGACTTTTACCATGCTGCAGCCAGCACCACCTGATACCGTAGTGATATTGAGTGGTCCCGAAGGGAGTAGCTTTCAAAATACCGCTGAAAAATATAAAAAAATTATTGAATCTCATGGCGTGAAAGTGAAGGTGGTGATGACTGATGGTTCAGATGAAAATCTGCAACTGTTAATGAATAAAAAAGTGGCTGCTGATGTGGCGCTAGTACAAAACGGTTTAGCTGATAAAGAAGAATTACAGTCCTTGGTTTCATTAGGCACGCTGTATGTGCAGCCGATGTTAGTTTTTTATCGTTCTACCTATCCTATAGATAAAATTCCTCAGTTTAAAAATAAGCGGGTTGCGATTGGTCCCGAAGGGAGTGGTACCAACATACTCTCTAAAAAAATATTTGAAGCCAATGAGATAAAACCCACCGAAGTAAATTTGCTCGCTATGGATGGTGACGATGCAATTGAGGCGATTAAATCGAAAAAGGTTGATGCTATTTTTATTATGAGTGAACTCATACGCGGCAAAAAAGTACGAGAACTGATGGCCGAGCCTGGTATCAAACTGATGAGCTTTAGTCAGGCCGATGGTTATGTCAGGAAGTTACATTTTCTTTCACGGCTAAAAGCACCAGAAGGTAGTTTTGATTTAGGTCGTAATCTACCGCCATTTGATATTCAACTTATAGGCACACCGGTTGAATTGATTGCGCGTGAAAATTTACATCCTGCTATCTCTGATTTATTAATCGCAGCGGCTAAAGAAGTACATAGCAAACCCGGTTTATTTCGCAATACAAATGAATTTCCGACTGCAACTCAACGTGATTTTCCTTTGAGTGAAGATGCCAAACGCTATTACACTTCAGGCTCTCCATTTTTATATAAGCGCCTACCTTTTTGGTTAGCAAGTTTAATGGATAGGTTGTTACTGCTGATACTCCCTTTGTTGATTGTCATAGTACCTGCTTCGCGCTTGCTAGCACCTTTATATCGTTGGCGTATACGTTCACGACTCTATCGTTGGTATGGCGTGTTAATGAAGATAGAACGTGAAATGTCAAACAATAAGGAAGATTTAGAATTTGAAAAAATTAAAAAAACCTTAGAAGAGATAGAGCTTGCCGTCAATACCATGTCTATGCCGCTAGCCTACGCAGATCAACTGTATGTGTTACGAGAACACATCTCTATGGTGAAGCAGCGATTTGAGCAAATTCATGTGCCTAAGACAAGTAGTGAACGGTTTGAGTAATTGATTGTGCTCATTCATTATTAATGTTAATGATGAGATTCAATGTTGTGTTGTGATTGGTGAAATTTTTGAAAACTCTAGCAGCTGTAAAGTCGGATGCCATGATTCTATGGCAAGAGCAGGAACAAACTTGTTCTGCACAATGGCATTCAGAGCATGGCTCAGCGCCACCTAAACGCGTCATGTTGGTGGACGATACCTTAAACGCAGATAGTGCATTTCGTTTAGCATCAGAGGGTACAGGTTTATTGTGGCGTGGTGATTTTCAAAACGCAAAACAATTATTACAAGCGATAGCGCGTCGACTTGATAAGCCTACAAAAAAATCAGCAAGAGCGAAAAAAACCAATCCTTCTAGTATGAAGGATGTGTTTAATCAGCACCGTCAAACACAGTCACAACGCGCGCGTACTTTAGGTATGGTGCTCTTAAATTTCAATGCAGATCACACCTTGTCTTTACGACGAGCGCCTGATGTTGTACAAGCTTGTCATGAAGCTTATGGTGATGTTGATGCACCTTATGTGATTTCATTGCGTGAGTTGCTTGGCGTGGTGGGAGCACATGAATGGCGTAAGAAGGGTGTCAAGATTGAAGCCCTAGATGGACGTAGTATTCATCCGCATTACGGTGTATTTGCTCCATTACGTGCTGAATATTTGCAACTCGTAGCACAAGCTTCCTTGCCTCCCTCATGGCAAGCTAATGCAGTCGCTTTTGATATAGGCACGGGGACTGGCGTGTTAGCTGCGATTTTGATACAACGTGGTGTGTCACATGTGATGGCAACGGATCAAAGTGATCGTGCGCTTGCATGTGCGAAAGAAAATATACAACGTTTAGGCTATGCCGATCAGATCGATGTCGTAGCTGCTGATTTATATCCGCAAGGAGAGGCTGATCTGATTGTTTGTAATCCACCTTGGGTGCCTGCGCGACCTAGTTCAGCTTTAGAGCATGCTGTGTTTGATCCTGAGAGCAAAATGTTGCGTGGATTTTTACAGGGACTGTCAGCGCATCTTAAGCCCAGTGGAGAGGGCTGGTTAATACTCTCTGATTTGGCAGAGCATTTAGAATTGCGTAGCAGAGATGAGTTAAATAATATGTTTCAAGATCATGGACTACGCGTGATAGAGAAGTTAGACGCTAAGCCCATGCATGCAAAAGTCGCTGATCAAGAAGATACCTTACATACAGCACGTGCTGCAGAGGTGGTTTCTTTATGGCGACTCGCTCGGGCTTAAGTCATCGATTTTGATTAACCTTGTGTCATCCGATTTTGTAAGTGTGCTAAAGCTTCTTCAACTTGATCAACTAACACCAAGCATTGATCACCGGGTTGGAGTAAAGCTAAGCCACGATCAATTGCAATAAATTCACCTTGAATTTCTTCTACATGAGTAGTGCGGCTAGCACCTTGTAAACCGGCGCGTAACAAGGCCATGACTTCACCGGCAGCACGTCCACGTTGACAAGCATCTTCATAGATGATGACATTATCAAAGGCCTGTCCGAGTATCGCGGTTTGTTGTCGTATATCTTCATCACGCCTATCACCTGCGCCACTAATTACAACAGTGCGTTTTGTATTAGCTTGCGCAGGTAAAGTATTAAAGGCGGCGACTAGGGCGCGCATTGCATCCGGATTATGTCCATAATCAGCAATCACAGTCGCATCGCGATAGCGCATAAGATTAAAACGACCAGGCGCATTTTTGCTATCGCTATCAAAATTACGTAAACCATCGCAAATACTGTCCCATGCCATATCGAGTGCCCAACAAGCACCAACTGCAGCAAGTGTGTTCTCTACTTGAAATCCAAGCAAGCCACCGCGAGTCAGTGGTACTTGACTGAGTGGTAAGCGATGTTCTATGGGACCTTCTACTGCAACGATTTCACCTGACTCAACAAACACGACGCGTTTAGCGCGCGCTCGTTGTGCAACGATTAAAGGATCATGCGCATCTTGCGCAAAGAAGATGACTTTGCCAGGACATTCTGCTGCCATCGCAACCACGAGGGGATCGGCAGCATTTAACACGGCATAACCAGTAGGCGCAACATTTTGTACGATGACTTGTTTAATGCGTGACACACCTTCTGCTGTATGTATGTGATTTAAACCTAAGTGATCACCTTCACCAATATTGGTGACCACAGCAACTGCGCAACGATCAAAACCTAAGCCTTCACGTAATACACCACCGCGCGCTGTTTCCAACACAGCTGCCTGTACATGAGGATGCGCTAATACATTGCGCGCACTCTTAGGACCACTGCAATCACCACTATCAGTCTGACGACCATCGATGTAGACACCATCCGTGTTAGTCATGCCCACACATAAACCTGTGTTGGAGAGTATGTGTGTAATCAGTCGTGTGGTAGTGGTTTTACCATTCACACCTGAAACCGCAATCACTGGTATGCGACCATCATCACCAGGAACAAATAACTCTGCCATCACGGGAGTACCGATGTTACGGCCTTTGCCGTATGAAGGATTCAAATGCATACGTAAACCTGGTGCTGCATTGACTTCAACAATTCCACCATTTTGTTCTTCTAAGGGACGTTGCACACTTTCACACACCACATCTACACCACAGACATGCAAACCGATCATGCGTGCTGCATCAATCACGCGTGCTGCTATTTCTGGATGGACGTCATCGGTGACATCGGTAGCTGTTCCACCCGTACTGAGATTGGCATTGTTACGTAATAAAACACGACGACCTTTTTCAGGAACAGAGTCAGGGTTCATATGCTGTAAAGCGAGACAACCTTTGGCAATCTCATCGAGGCGAATTTTTGTCAGCGAAGTTGCATGACCTTCGCCTCGTCGTGGATCCGCATTCACTATTTCAACTAATTGTTGAATCGTTTTACTGCCATCGCCAATCACGAATGGTGGATCGCGTCGTGCAGCTGCAATTAAGTGTTGACCAACCACCAGCAATCGATAATCACTGCCGGGTAAAAATTTTTCAACTAGCACGGGCGGTTTAACAGCCGCTACTTCATACGCAGCTTCTAATTGCTGACGGGTTGTGATGTTGACAGTGACGCCTTTACCTTGGCTACCACTTTGGGGTTTAAGTACTACCGGCAAACCGATTTTTTGTGCCACTTGCCATGCTTCTTCTGCATTTTTTACTGGCTGTCCTAAAGGTATAGGTACACCCGCTGCATGCAGTAAGTGTTTGGTGAGATCTTTATCTTGTGCGATCGCTTCGGCAACAGCACTAGTTGCATCCACTTCCGCTGCTTGAATACGGCGTTGACGATAGCCCCAACCAAACTGGACTAAGCTGCCTGAAGTAAGTCTACGAAATGGAATGCCACGTTCAACCGCAGCAGACACAATAGCTCCTGTACTAGGTCCTAGGCGGTCATCTTCATCCATTTCACGCAGCGTATTAATCATTGCTTCTGCATCAGGTTCATCCGCAGCTGGTTCACTGCTAGTAGGAATCTGCCATGCACTTTCGACTAAGGTATGCGCCATTTCTACTGCGGTTAAGGCTACTATTTCTTCACTATATTCAACCACGACGATGTAGAGTCCTGCTTCTTCGGTAGGCATAGTGCCGCTAAAACTAACTGGGCAGCCTGCTTGTGTTTGCAGAGCGAGTAGAGTGGCTTCTAAAGCATGCGCTAGCGTTAAGGAACCATGATGTGCTGCTGCACGTAAATCGGAAATGCCGGGACACAGGCCACGTAGTCGTTCTTCAAAACCAGTCACGCTGTCGACAGCACATTCCTCCGGTGCGCATTGCACTTCCACTTCAAGTGAGGTTCGACGACTCCAGAGATTAGGGCCGCGTAGTGGTCTGATTCGCTTCAATTCCATGATGTGGTTTTAACTGACAGAGTAACGTTAATGAATGAGTTTAATTTATGCTGCAATGTGCAGCTTGCGTGATTGAGCTGGTTCAAAGGTTTCAAGTCCAGTGATGATCGTTTCTGAAGTCAAACCCATCGCCCATGCTGCAGCCACACTCGCTAGCATCACTGTCTCAGGCAACATACGCGCTGCAACGCGCTGATTTTTTGCTAGATCAATCAAGCTATACATTTGATCACCATGTGCTTGCATGATGACATCACCTTGCATAAACACGACGCGTCCACCTTGATCGCGATGCGCAGCGAGTGCAGCGAGCGTGCTATCAACTGCGTATAACACGACTTCACCATCACACAGTTCTGCCATCTCCATCACCAGTTCATCAACCGCATGTAACACTGCAGCGCCGGTCTTAAGTACAACATCCACTTGGGTGCGCATTATTTTGAAGCGTAGCTTAGGCTCCGTCATTAAATGCTCTTCAAGTGCTGGCATACCATCGCAATCAGTCACAATCCCGATATCACAGCGATCGTAAGCTAAACCTTCTGTCAATAAGCTAATCGGATCGTTTTCAAAGACAGCAGCTTCAACGTTACGGTTAATCAGTAATCGACGACCAGCTTCCCAACGTGCTGCATTGGCACTTTCCAAATGACGTGAACCTACAAATAATCCGTCACGACAAGCTAGTCCTGCTTGTAGGCCAGAGAGCTGTAATAGCCATGCAACCAATTGTGTGATCAATGTGGTGTCGCGTGTACCTGCTACACCGACGATAGGTACGCGACCATCTTCTTCACCTGGAAATAGACCACCCACAATCGCATCACCCACCGGTTGCGGTGTGCCATGCGCAGGATTTAAATGCATGAGTAAACTAGGACCAGCATTCACTTCCACAATTGCGCCGCCTTGTTGTTGCAAAGGCTGAGAGACATCAGCACAGACTAAATCGATGCCCGCAATATCAAGTCCGACCACACGTGCAGCTAACGCGCAAGCATGAGCGACTTCTGGATGAACATCCGCGGTACATTCAATTGCATGATTGCCATTCGCAGTAATCAGTACACGCCGATTTTTTTCGGGTATGGACTCAGCTTGTAATCCTTGACGTTCGATATTAGCGCGCACTACGCTGTGTAGATCGATATGAATCGTTTCGAGTGGATGTTTGTCAGTCAGGCCACGACGCGGATCACTATTGATCTGCAAATCGATTAAGGCTTGCATTGCATGTTGACCATCACCGATAACCCATGAAGCTTCTCCGCGACAAGCTGCGACGACACGGCCATCTACTACTAATACTCGATGTTCATCGCCCGTAATGAATTGTTCAACGATGACATCATCACTTTCTGCGCGTGCGGTGTGCCATGCTGTGTGTATATCGCGTTCTGTAATAAGATTTAACATCACACCGCGACCACGATTCCCATCCAAAGGTTTGACTACGACGGGTAAGCCGAGATCTTGCGCAATTTTCCATGCTGCTTCCGGAGAGTCAGCTAGCTCACCGTTCGGCACCGGCAGACCGCAGCTGCGCATCAGCATTTTGGTCATTTCCTTATTGCTAGCAATGCCTTCTGCAATAGCGCTGGTGCGGTCGGTCTCAGCAGTCCAGATGCGATTTTGCCTAGCGCCATAGCCTAGCTGCACGAGATTGCCTTGATTCAGTCGTATGTGTGGGATCTGACGTTTATTCGCGCTCTCCACAATATGTGCGGTGCTAGGACCTAAGTAAAACTCATCGATTTTTACATGCACTTTGTGAATGGCTTGCTGCAGATCGAAACTTTGTTTATTGAGTACTGCATGGATTAAGGCTAGTCCTTGTTCGAATGCAGTACGACCTACTGTTTCATCCGGCACTTTAAAGACCATGCGATAGAGACCGGATTTTGTGGTTTCACGCGTTTGCCCAAAGCCCGCCTCCATTCCGGCGAGCTCTATGAGTTCGATGATGATATGTTCCAGTACATGTCCCATCCACGTGCCGGTTTGCAGTCGCTCTAGGAAGCCATTCTCTTTGCCTAGTCCACAGTGATGCGCCCCAACTTGCGGCAGGATTGCTAATAAACGATCGACAAAGCCAGGTAGCTTGTGACTAGGCCATTCTTCTAAAATACCTAAATCGAGCCAGACCTCGATCACTTCGCGATAGGTCCACATATTTGGACCTCGCAGGTAGGTGATACGCAGAACTTGCAGTTCTAAAGGTCCTAGTGGTTCAGTTAAAGAGTCAGGCTGAGTCATGATTAGTCAGTCGCTTACGGCTAGATTAGGGCACAATTGGACGAGTAGGCCGGAATGGGAGAAAATCCGTCCTTGATAACGTTTCTGGAGCAAGCATTAAGCTGCCAGAATTTGGTAACCCTTACTGCGCTTTGGCGTCGAATTTTCCGACTCATGTTTTATCGCTCCAGATTGTTTACACAGGCATTAACCGAAGGCGCCCCAGCATCGGCGTCCAAAGAGATGCCGCCGCTTGGCGCCAATGAAGTGGTGCTGTCCACGCTAGAGGTCGATCTCGACATCACCTTGCAATACGCTTCCAGCACACTTTTGCTGACTTCGGAGCGAATGATAAGCGATTCGGATGGAGGTCGGTGGACTAGCTGGCCATTAAATCCCACCTTGAGTCTGCAGCATACCGATCATGCTGGCATAGGCACCTTGTCTTTGCATGATGAAAACCAGTGTTTAGCAAGTTGGCGCTTTACCTTGTCCCGCGATGTAGCTGCAGCGCGTTTGTTGCAGCAATTCGATCGTGTACAAGCCAGTCTTGCTGGCGAAGTTGAATCGACTGAGGAGCATGCGCCGTTGTGCCCTAGTTGTCAGGCGCAACTACCAGAGGACAGTGAACAATGTCCTGTCTGCCATCGTGAATTATTGCAACCCATCTCGACATGGGTATTGTTTCGCTTATGGCGCTTTGCCAAGCCTTATAAGATGCAACTGCTGCTAGGTTTTATGCTAACACTAGCATCAACTGCTGCCACGTTGGTGCCACCTTATCTTTCCATGCCTTTAATGGATGAGATTTTAATTCCAACGCATAACGGCACCCAGATTGATACCGCTGACGTCATGTTGTATTTACTTGGTTTATTTGGCGCTGCGATTACTGCTTGGGGTTTAGGTTGGTGGCGCACTTATTTACTCGCCTTGGTTTCAGAGCGTATAGGCGCTGACTTACGGACTGCTACCTTTGAACATTTACTTAAACTCAGTCTTGAATACTTTGGCGCAAAACGCACTGGCGATTTAATTGCACGAATTGGTAATGAGTCGGATCGCATTTGCGTTTTTCTGTCATTGCATGCACTCGATTTTGCTACCGATGTCTTGATGCTCATCATGACAGCGATAGTGCTGTTCACGATTAACAAGTGGCTGGCACTTGCAGCGCTACTACCACTGCCTATCATTGCGTGGATGATTCATTTAGTACGCGATCGTTTGCGTACTGGCTTTGAAAAAATTGATCGTATCTGGGGTGATGTCACCAATGTATTAGCCGATACCATACCGGGTATTCGTGTGGTGAAAGCCTTTGCGCAAGAGAAGCGTGAAGCACAACGTTTTAAAGAAGCGAATCAACATAATTTAGCGGTCAATGACAAACTCAATCGTACTTGGAGTTTATTCACACCGACCGTGACCATGCTGACAGAAGTTGGTTTGTTAGTGGTGTGGGGATTTGGTATCTGGTTGATTATGCACAGAGACATCACTGTCGGTGTCTTGATTGCCTTTATTGCTTACATCGGTCGTTTTTATGGTCGACTCGATTCTATGAGTCGCATTGTCTCGCA
Source organism: Pseudomonadota bacterium (assembly GCA_041176585.1). Classification (GTDB taxonomy): domain Bacteria; phylum Pseudomonadota; class Gammaproteobacteria; order Burkholderiales; family Burkholderiaceae_D; genus Pernthalerella. Next base: position 3,409 of record JBEDCU010000162.1, on the reverse strand, counting down.
TACTCAAAAAGCAGCGGCTGGTGCAAAACGTATTTTCGACATACTTGATCATCAGTCGAGTGTGCCTGAGGTGGCTAATCCCGTGCCTATGCCACAAGTGAGTGGTGCTATCACGATGCGCGATGTGGGTTTTCGGTATGGCAGTCGGCGCATTATTCGGGGTTTGAATCTTGATATCAAACCAGGTGAAATGATAGGTTTGGTTGGTCATAGTGGTTCAGGTAAAAGTACACTCATTAATTTAATTTGCCGTTTTTATGATGTGAGTGATGGCGCAATTTTGGTCGATGGTATCGACATACGACGTTTAGCATTAACTGATTACCGTAGTCATATCGGTTTGGTATTACAAGAGCCTTTCCTCTTCCATGGCACGATTGCCGATAACATCGCTTACGGCAAACCCGATGTCAGCCGAGCCGAAGTAGTGGCGGCAGCACGTGCAGCACATGCGCATGAATTTATTTTACGTTTGCGTCATGGTTACGACTCCATCGTTGGTGAACGTGGACAAGGCTTGTCAGGTGGTGAGCGTCAACGTATCTCCATTGCACGCGCTTTGTTAATTAATCCGCGCATCTTAATGTTGGATGAAGCGACATCAAGTGTCGATACTGAGACCGAAAAAGAAATTCAAAAAGCTTTAGATAACTTAGTGCAAGGTAGAACCACGATTGCCATTGCTCACAGACTCTCAACGTTGCGTCGTGCGGATAGATTAGTCGTCATGGATAGAGGTGCTGTGGTTGAAGTCGGATCGCATGATGAATTGATGGCTGCACAAGGAACATACTGGCGTTTATATGAAGCGCAAGCACGTAATGTGGATACGGAAGATGCTGAGCCTGAAGCTTTGCACATGCCTCCTGTGAAGGTGGCGACATGAGTGATTCCACTATAGTGCGCAATTTCCAATCTGGACGCGATGTCTTAAAGCGTGATCCGCATGGTGTCTTAGAATTTTTTGATCAAGACGGTGTTTGCCATCATGGCGTGAGCATAGTGCGTGCTTTTCCTATCGATGCGCCTGATGAAGCGATTTCTATCATTGGTCAAGATGGTCATGAATTAGCTTGGATCACTCAGCTAAGCGATGTCGATGCACAAAGTAGTGTATTGATTACAACTGAATTAGCGCAGCGTGAATTTACGCCAATTATAGAAAGATTAGAGTCGGTTTCTTCTTTTGCTACACCGAGTACATGGACAGTAAGAACCAATCGTGGTTTAACTAGTTTTGTACTTAAAGGTGAAGAAGACATCCGCCGTTTACGTGATCGTTCTTTATTGATTACCGATAGTCATGGTGTGACTTATCGCATTATGAATCTATTGGCGTTGGATAGATGGTCAAGAAAATTATTGGATCGTTTCTTGTAAGGCTAGCGAGACTGTCGCTTTGCGGGACTAAAGAGCGCAACAAAGCAACAGCTGCAGTGTGATTAATGTTCGTTCTTGTTCTCTGAGTCGATAGGTTCGGTCGATACGATGGCATTTTCAATGTTCATAAAAATTGGACGACCGTCGGGTGTGTTAAGAGGGACGGCAAGTTCTTTGCCATTATCATCTCGCATGATGGCGCACAAAGTAGGCGTCGAGCGCAGCGTGCCATTGAGTTCAACTTCTACATCAGCGATCACGAGTTCAACGCCAGTCAGGATTTGTTTGATTTTCATAAAGTGTGTCCGTTCGAAAAAATGAACTATAGAAGAATTGTCGCAAGGTTAACTAATTGGATTGTCATATTTTACATGCACAATGTGGTTTGACAGAGCAATTTAAAAAGAGCGCCATAGCCGCTTTGATTCAAGCGTGAAAAATATTTTGTTAGCATGTTGGGAATCTGTTTTTTTCTATTTTTAATTACACCAAAATTGTCGGAGTTTTTACCATGAGCTTATCTTCCATCGATGCAGGGCGTCGTCGCTTTATACAGCAGTCAACCCTAGTGGGTGGCGGGTTTTTATTAGGTTTCAATCCGCTCATGAATGTATTGGCAGCTGATGGGGCAAATGCAGGGCCAGAAGTCACGCATTGGATTGTGATACAGCCTGATGACACGGTAGTGATTCGGATTGCGCGTTCTGAAATGGGACAAGGTACTTTTACCGGTTTATGTCAGCTCGTTGCAGAAGAGCTGGAATGTGATTGGAATAAAGTGCGTCCTGAATATGCAGACGTGAATGATCATGTAAAACGTAAACGGATTTTTAAAGATATGTCTACCGGTGGTAGTCGCGGCATTCGTGATTCACAAGATTATGTCCGCAAAGCTGGAGCGGCTGCGCGTGAAATGTTGATTGCAGCTGCAGCCAAGGAATGGAATGTGCCGGCAGCAGAATGTCGTGCTGCGCAAAGCATGGTGACTCATGCATCTGGTAAGCAAGCTCGCTATGGAGAATTAGCGCAGGCAGCAAGTAAGTTGCCAGTTCCAACCGAGATAAAACTCAAAGAGTCTAAGGATTGGAAGTTAATCGGCACTTCACCCGCAAGGTTTGATATTCCGGCTAAATGTAATGGTTCACAAATCTATGCTTCTGATGTGCGTTTGCCAGGTATGTTGCATGCCTCAATTTTGCAAAGTCCTGTATTTGGCGGCAAGCTACGTAGCGTGGATGATCGCAAGGCCAAGGCTATGCCTGGTGTGAAAAACATTGTGTCTACCGATGATTGGGTCGCAGTGGTTGCGAGTAGTTGGTGGCAAGCGAATCAGGCATTAAAAGCACTCAAGGTGGAATGGAATGAAGGCGAGAACGGTAAGATTAGTAGTGCTTCTATCATGGCTACTATGCGCACTGCAATTGATGCCAAGACCGTACCTGTTGCACGTAAAGATGGCGATAGTGAGCAGGCCTTAGCAGGTGCTACAAAGGTGTTAGAAGCCGAATACACCACAGGATTTTTAAATCACGCCACGCTAGAACCACAGACAGCAACAGCTCTCTATACGCCTGATCGACTGGATGTCTGGGTTGGTACACAAAATGGTGAAACATCCATTACCGCTGCATCTGAGACCGCTGAAATCCCACTCGAAAAAGTCTATGTCCATAAGATGCATGCTGGTGGTGGCTTTGGTCGTCGTGGTGCCTTTCAAGACTATGTAAAACAAGCCGTCATCATTGCCAAAGCGATGCCAGGCACGCCTGTTAAATTACTCTGGTCACGTGAAGAAGATATGAAACAAGGGCGTTATCGTCCTGTCTCCATCGTCAAACTACGTGGTGGACTTGATCAAGCAGGTAATTGGACTGGTTGGCATGTGCGACAGTCAGATCAATCAATCGCTGCGATCGTCTTTCCTGTGTTTGTGAAAGATGGCATTGATCAGATTAATACACGTGTGTTCCGTGATAATCCTTATGCCGTACCTAACTTTACGAATGAATATGCCTTAATGTCCCTGCAC
>JBEDCU010000161.1:0-3224 GCA_041176585.1 Pseudomonadota bacterium | reverse complement strand
TTGTTGTTGTTTGATGAAGTGATGTCTGGATTCCGTGTTGCACTAGGTGGCGCACAATCAATTTATGGCGTTACTCCTGATATGACAGTGCTTGGCAAAGTCATAGGTGGTGGACTACCGGTTGCCGCTTTTGGTGGACGTGCAGATTTAATGCAACATTTAGCACCTATTGGTGGCGTGTATCAAGCTGGTACTCTTTCAGGTAATCCGGTAGCGGTTGCAGCAGGTATGGCGACTTTAGAAATTATTCAACAACCTGGTTTTTATGAATCACTCACCAAGCAGACTAAAAAACTCACGGATGGTTTGAGTACAGTTGCTAAAGAAGTGGGCATAGATTTTTGTGCAAATGCTGTGGGCGGTATGTTTGGTATTTATTTTACGCACACAGTACCGACTAATTATGCAGAGATGATGCAATGCGATAAGAATCACTTTAATACTTTCTTCCACTTGATGTTAGATCGTGGTGTTTATCTCGCACCTTCTGCATTTGAAGCAGGTTTCGTCTCTGCGCAACATGATGATGCCATCATCAATGAAACCTTACGCTGTGCACGTGAAGCGTTTACTCAAGTCGCTGCATAATAAAAATCTGCTCATTAATAAAAAAGGTGGATGACGTAGCAACGTCATCCACCTTTTTTACTTTCACGTTGAAGTTTATTACTTCAACCATCCTCGGTGACGGAAATACCAAAATGGTGTAATTGCACTCGCCACCATCAGCAATAAAGCAAAGGGATAACCCCAGCTCCAATCTAATTCAGGCAACCAGCGGAAATTCATACCGTAAATACTTGCAATCAGGGTAGGCGGTAAAAATGCTACTGACGCTACAGAAAATATTTTAATAATTTTATTCTGATTAATATTGATGAAACCTACGGTTGCATCCATTAAGAAGTTAATCTTATCGAATAAAAAAGCAGTGTGGCCATCGAGTGATTCAATATCACGCAAGATCTGACGTGCATCATCAAATTGATCCGCACTAAATAAACGTCCTCGCATCATAAAACTTACTGCACGACGGGTGTCCATCATATTGCGTCGTATACGACCGTTTAAATCTTCTTCTCGCGCCATAGCATTGAGTAAGTCTGCTGCATCTTGGTCACTCACGTCTTTCTGTAACACGCTATGACTGACTTCTTCTAGATTTTGATAAATGCCTTCTAATGCATCGGCAGAATACTCGACATCGGTTGCATATAAATCTAACAGCACATCTTTAAAATCACCGATCGAGCCTGGACGAGAACGTGCACGCATACGCACTAAACGAAATACTGGCAAATCATCGTTATGCATAGAGAACAAAAGATTTTTAGCCAATATAAATGCCACCGTCACGACACGGGATTTATCATCTTCTACTTCTAGCAAAAAGTCTGAACGTAAATGTAAGTCGCCGTTATCGGCTTCGTAATAACGTGCTGATGCTTCAATATCTTTGACTTCATCTTCATCCGGCAAGGTGACGCCATAGATACTACGTACCCAATCACGTTCTTCATCGGTAGGATCAGTTAAGTCGACCCAGATAGGCGCGGCACGTTCAAGATCAGTTCTGGTCTCGATATTGACCTGACTGAGTCGTCCACCTTGCAATACAAATACATTAATCATGGGCTCTCCTGACCGTAACTTGTACGGCTTGAACTGCGAAATAAATTCATCAGTTAATGATTTTCAGGGGGCGCAACAACTGTGTTGCATGCGCCTGCTCACCATGCACAGTGAGAGGCGCCCAGATCGACTAGAAGAGGGAAGGACTCTCACCGAGGCCGTTGTAAGACGACTGGTGATGGTATAAGGGACTACCCAAGTGGGGTCTCCGGTAACAAAAACAGCGCAAGTTTACTTTCATAGAGAAGATGAGGCAAGCAAGAATCCAAACAAACAGGCTTGTGTGACCAACTCTTAAGGCAAATCGGCACTATTCATACGCTGCATGATCAATGCGGCACGACGATTCAGATAATTAGAATCTAAATGGCGACCAAAATAACGTGGATTAGGTAGCATCACTGCTAAACGTGCTGCTTCTTGAGGACCTAGTGCTGCAGCTGGAACTGCAAAATAACGACGCGCTGCTGCTTCAGCACCAAATACACCATTGCCCCACTCGACCACATTTAAATAGATTTCAAAGATGCGTCGCTTATCCATCATTATTTCTAGCATGAAAGTAATCATCATCTCTTCAGCTTTACGAAAATAACTACGTTCACCTGAAAGAAAAAGATTTTTTGCTAGTTGTTGGGTAATAGTTGAACCACCCGAGACGATCTTGCCTTTTTTTGCATTCTTTACATAGGCCTTTTGTAACGCATCCCAATCTACACCTTCATGCTCTGCAAAATTTGCATCTTCGGAAGCGATGATTGCACGCTTGAGATTATTTGAGATGCGATTATAAGGAACCCACTGATGCTTTAATTTTGTGTCAGGCTTTTTTTCTTGTAAGCGTTCTAGTTGAGTTCGCATAAATGCAGTTGAGGTCGGATTATGATCAACCCACCACCATATGTGGAGCAAATACCAAAACTGCACTAAGACGACTAATGCAATCGGAAAGCCCAACACTAATAAAATAATTTTTTTCTTCATCAGGAATGCGTTAACTGTGATCGCAATAATGCATAAACAGGTGCTGTATCTGGACGCACACCACGCCATAGTTCAAAAGATTCAGCTGCTTGCTCGACTAACATACCGAGTCCATCACGCACAGTCGCTTTTTTCTCTGCAGCCCATTGCATAAAATGCGTAGGTTTTGCTCCATACATCATGTCGTATATAAAACTTTTTTCATTAAATAAGGACGATGAAATATTTGGCAAACCATCCGACAAGCTAGCCGAGGTGGCATTAATCACCACATCAAACTCACCCGACAAGTCATCAAAGCTACTCGCACTCAAAGCGACTGAATGACCATGAAACTGCGTAAGTAAATCTTGCGCTTTTTGCACTGTACGATTCGCTATCACTAACTCTGCAGGCAATTCTGAAAGCAAAGGTAAGATCACACCACGGGCAGCACCACCTGCACCTAATAATAAAATTCTACGACTTTGTAGTGATATACCTGCATTGACGACGATATCACGCACTAAGCCAACACCATCAGTGTTGTCGCCAATTATTTTTTTATCTTCAAATTTCAAGGTATTGACAGCACCTGCAGCACGCGCACGAGGCGTTAAGTCAGTGGC
>JBEDCU010000160.1:0-10681 GCA_041176585.1 Pseudomonadota bacterium | reverse complement strand
CGCCAGAGTCCAGGGAAGTGATCGAAATAACTATCGAGGTAGCGTAAGTTATTTTTATCATTCCAAAAATATAAAGGCATAGAAGGCATGGGTTTGGTGATAACTAATTCACCTACTTCATCGGTTAATGCTTTACCAGATTCATCAAATGCATACACTGCCACACCTAAAGCACGACATTGCATTTCACCTGCATACAAAGGTGCAATAGGACATGCTGTCACAAATGCTGCAGCAGTATCGGTACCACCACTGATGGAAGCTAATAAAAGATCAGCTTTCACATGTTGATAAATCCATTGATAAGCTTCTGCTACTAAAGGTGAACCAGTTGATCCCACTGAACGTAAATGGCTAAGATCAAATTCTGTTGCAGGATCCACCCCTGCTTTCATGCAATTACTAAAGAAAGCTGCTCCTGCACCAAAGAAGGTGAGTTTATTTTCTGCTGTAAAGCGCCACAGTCTGCGCATATCGGGATAACCGGGATTGCCGTCATAAATGCAAATCGTTGAGCCCACCATTAAGCCTACGATTTGCGCATTCCACATAACCCAACCAGTGGTGGAGAACCATAAAAATCTATCATCTTCACCAAGATCTTGATGCAAAGCGCTAGACTTTAGACTTTCAATCAAACTACCGCCTTGACTATGCACGATAGGCTTAGGCATACCTGTGGTGCCTGATGAATAGAGTATCCACAAAGGGTGATTGAATGCGACTTGCTCGAACTGCATTTCTTTCACTTGTGCAGCAGGATGGCTAAACAATGACGGCCACGGCATAGCATCAGGCAAAGTAGCATGCTGATCTAAATAAGGTAGCAAGATGGTGTGTTCTAGCGTGGTGAGTTCATGTCGCATGGTATCGACAATAGAGAGTCGATTAAATTCTTTCCCACCATAACGATAACCATCAACTGCAATTAAAACTTTGGGATCAATTTGTTTAAATCGATCTAAGACACTGGAATGTCCCATGTCCGGTGAACAAGATGACCAGATCGCTCCTATGCTAGCGCAAGCATAAAATATAACCACTGTTTCAGGAATGTTAGGTAGATACGCAACTACTCTGTCACCAGGTTGCACACCCATGGCACGTAAGGTGTTGGCGACTGCTGTGATTTGAGTATGCAATTGACCCCAAGTCATTTCAACTCGATCACGCGTTTCAGACTCAGCAATGATCGCTATTTTATTTTTCGCCTGACCTTCGGTATTAAAACGGAAAATCTGTTCAGCAAAATTTAATTTTGCGCCTTCAAACCATGCAGCACCCGGCATAGATGCGTTAGCGAGCACTTGTTGATAGGGATGGGAGCTTTTAACATCAAAGTATTCCCAGATGGATTGCCAGAAGCCTTGCAAATCATCGACTGACCACTGCCAGAGCTCTTCATAATTTGAAAAATGTCGACCTCCTTGAGCCAGACTCGCCATGTATGCTGTAATTTTTGCTTTTGCAAGTCGCTCTTGATTCGGCTGCCACAAGAGCGTGAGCTCGTCTGCCATTCTTGTCTCCCTGATATTTCTTTTGGTAAATGGGCATAATAATCCATTCCCGCAAACAGGAGACAAGACGGCAGATTACTTTCAGTTCATTTAATGCAGTTGAAGTTTTAGATCAGAGAGTTCTTTACTTGCTTTGTTCACTGCATTTTTTGTTTCTTGATCTATCTTTCCATCTTTGTCACAAGCGTTTTTGCATTTATCAACTAAGACATCAAGTTCATCTACATACTGACGAATTGACGCTTCATCCTCAGATTTTTGTAGCTTGGCTTTGGTTTCATTCGATTGCTTATCTAAATTCTCAACACTGGCTTTAATTTCAGTTGATGCACTTTGAGATTTTTGACACGCTTGTGCAGCTTGATGAATCGATTGCTCGACTTGACTGAATTTTTTTCTCACTTCGCTTGCTTGCATCATGTTGTAGCTCCTCTAAGTTTTCACGAGTCCGGTTATTCCGGAATAGTTTTGATTATCTTGAGCTAGGTGCGTTCCTGTTTTTAATGTGAATCAATGGTATTGCATGCCGGTTTCAGTTTGATCACTATGCTCTTGCGTCTGATGTTCAGAGAAATTTTGGTCTGTTTTTTTATCACTAACTGCATGGGGATTTCTTTCTTCATCTATTCCCACCATTAACCAATTATTTAATACATTTAATCCCGCACCTAACAAGAAGCTATAGGGTATGTGACGGCGTGACCTTACGAAACTCAATGCAACCATACCTACTCCTATCCATAACAACCACTTATCAACAGGTGATTCAGACTCCACTTTGTTCTCCTTGAAAATCTGAAAAGAGTCGGCTCAATGCTTTATCTTTATTCGATAAATGTTCAGCACGTGACATTAAATCCATGATGTCTGCATCACCAAGCTGATCAAATTCTGTATACCACTGCTCGACTGCAGACAACTTGTCGGGTAATAAGAGATAGATCAGTTCATCAACTAATAAACGAATTGTACTCACCGCTTTATCTGTTACCACTGGAACTGCAACTGTCACCCTTGCTGCGCGTGCCGCACGAACCGAGGTAATAGCAACCTGCATACTGCTGCCTGTGACCATTCCATCATCCACCAAGATCACATGACGACCTGCTAGTTCTAGGGGAAGACGATTAACTCGATACAGTTTTTCTCGCTTCGCGATCGCAGTCGATTCTTGTGAAATCACGGCTTCCAAATCAACTTGCGAAATCTTTTCTTGCTCTAAGACGTTTTCTGACAGTAGTCGATGTCCATCACTCGCTATCGCACCCATGCTCAATTCAGCATGACTTGGTACGCCTAGCTGCCTCACCACCAATACATCTAAAGGCAAAGCCAAGGTCTCGGCTAATGCAAAGCCGACTGGCACACCACCGCGTGGCAAAGCTAGTACCACGCTGTGTTCATCATTTCTCCAGCAAATTAGCTTTTGCGCGAGTAAATGACCGGCTTGTTGCCGGTTTTTAAGAGGATGTAGGTTCTTGTTCATAGGAATTGGACAGTAAAAAGAGAAAAAGATTCTCATTTCCTGTTAGCAAACTTTCTTTAAAGAATGTAATCTTCCGCACTGAACTTTGTCGGTTGTTGGACTTTCGAACTGTCATTCGAACGAATTTACAAACTGGCGAATTGCCGATTTTCAATACAAGGCGGTGCGATGAAAAAAATTTCCGGCGTGTCGCTGCGCTCGGCCAGCGTCATAGTCAGTCTTTTAGCTAGCTTAATCATTAGCTTGATAGTGAGCTTTGCTGGTGGCGTCATCTCGCCGACTATCAGCAATGCACAAAATACCGCTTGCTCACATCATTTCGCAGAACAAAAAGCGCCGATTATTACCAAACCCGCTTTACAAACAAAAACATTAGGTGTTTGTTTCGAAGCGTTTGCAGTTTTGCATTCTGGTGTTTCACGCACACCTTTATGGTCAGCCGAATACTTAACTCGAGTAAGCTTACGCGCAGCGCGCGAAGTGCAGCGTGAAGATAATTTTCATGCTGAAGCGAGCTTACCCCAAGAAGATCAAGCGCAACTGAGTGATTACGCACATTCAGGCTTTGATCGTGGTCACATGTCCCCTGCTGCAGATATGCCGACAGTGCAAGCACAAATCGAAAGTTTTTCACTTGCCAATATCGTTCCGCAAAATCGACAAAACAATCAATTGCTTTGGGCTGCGATAGAAAGTGCAACACGGCATATAGTGCAACAACGTGGAGAGTTGTATGTGATTACGGGTCCGCTATTTGAAGGTGAACAAATTAATCGCATCAATAATCGGGTTTTCATACCAACGCATATTTTTAAAGCAGTCTATGATCCGCAAGCAAAAGAAGCAGCTGCTTGGTTAGCTCCGAATGTGGAAGGCAATGCCTATCAAGTTATGAGTGTGGCTGAATTAGAAAAGCGACTACACATTAACCTCTTCCCTGCAATTCCTGATAGCGTTAAATCACGTACTATGGAGTTACCTGAACCACGGATTAGATCAAAACGATAATGACGATACTAGTACTCCACCCCTTTGAGAATGAAACACAGTCCATACAAATTGATGAACTGACGATAGAAAATCGTTTGGATAGAATCGAACTCTATGGCGCTTTAGTTATTACACGTGATCAAATAGGATTACAACGCGCTCTTGAAATTCAAACGCTGATCAACGCCACAGTACAGTCTTTACAAGCCCAAACCGATTTACCGCACGCACTCGTGATCAAGCCGAGTGAAACAATTGACAACCCTTTTAAGTAAAGTTTCAGCTCTGCTTATATCCTAGCTACGCACCGCCTCAGAATGGGCGCCAGATCACGCAATTGGCCTAAAACTGTCATACTGTCGCCCCATGACATTAGCCCCACAAAATATCCGCACTTACCCACTGTATCGGGCCGACCTCAAGCCGGCGCCGTTTCTCCCTATGTCGCGCGCAGAAATGGAGCAATTAGGTTGGGATAGTTGCGACATTATTGTGATCACGGGCGATGCTTATATCGATCATCCTAGTTTTGGAATGGCGTTAATTGGCAGGTTATTGGAAGCACAAGGTTTTAGAGTGGGGATTATTAGTCAGCCTGACTGGCAATCTGTCGATCCATTTCGCGCACTAGGCAAACCAAATCTGTATTTCGGTGTCACCGCGGGCAACATGGACTCGATGATTAATCGCTACACCGCAGATAAAAAAATTCGTTCGGATGATGCTTACACCGCAGGTGGTGAAGCAAATAAACGTCCTGATCGCGCAGTCACTGTATATGCACAACGCGCACGTGAAGCCTACCCTGGCACACCTATCATCATAGGCAGTATTGAAGCGAGCTTACGTCGTATCGCGCATTATGATTATTGGTCAGATACAGTGCGACGTTCAGTACTTACTGATTCAAAAGCAGACATACTTTTATTTGGCAATGCTGAGCGTGCTTTACTCGCTTTATCGCATAGGCTTGCTGCCGGTGAAAATATTAAACAAATCCGTGATTTACGTGGCACGGCGTTTATGACTAGCCGTGGTTGGAAGCCTGCTGATGATTGGTCAGAAGTCGATTCCACACGTGTTGATACACCTGGCAAAATTGAAGTTCACCCGAATCCGTATGAGATGAAAGAAAAAGAACCCGAAGCTTGTGGCACGAAAGATGCCGCGCCCGCTAAGGTTCAACCTATCAAACTCATGACGCGTGAAGAACGCTTACAACAACAAAAAGAAATTCGCGAGAAAAGTGTAGTCCGACTACCTGCTTATGAAATTGTGAAAGAAGATCCGATTCATTATGCGCATGCTTCACGTGTGTTTCATTTGGAATCGAATCCAGGTAATGCACGCGCTATGGTGCAAGCACATGGTGAACGTGATGTGTGGCTAAATGCGCCACCTTTGCCATTGGCTATGGATGAAATGGATCATGTGTTCGACTTACCTTATGCGCGATCGCCCCATCCTGTGTATGGCAAAGCAAAAATACCTGCATGGGACATGATACGTTTTTCAGTCAATATCATGCGTGGTTGTTTTGGTGGTTGCAGCTTTTGCTCTATTACTGAGCATGAAGGTCGTATTATTCAAAGTCGTTCAGAACCATCGATATTGCGTGAGATTGAACTCATACGCGATAAGACTAAAGGCTTTACCGGCACTATCTCTGATCTAGGTGGACCCACTGCGAATATGTATCGCATGGCTTGCAAAGATAAAACCATTGAAGAATCATGCCGTCGTTTATCTTGCGTCTTTCCTACTATTTGCTCCAACCTCAATACGGATCACAGCAAGCTGATACAACTGTATCGTAAAGCACGTGATATCAAAGGCGTGAAAAAAATCTTAGTCAGTTCAGGCCTGCGTTACGACCTTGCAGTACGTTCACCTGAATATGTAAAAGAACTAGCAACTCATCATGTAGGCGGTTTATTAAAAATCGCGCCTGAACATTCTGAAGAAGGCCCGCTATCAAAAATGATGAAGCCGGGTATGGGTTCGTATTACCGCTTTAAAGAATTATTTGATAAATATTCTAAAGAAGCCGGTAAAGAGCAATATTTAATTCCTTATTTTATTGCAGCTCATCCAGGCACCACAGATGAAGACATGCTGCATCTTGCTATCTGGTTAAAAGAAAATGATTTCCGCTTAGATCAGGTACAAACTTTCTTGCCTACGCCTATGGCGATGGCAACTACCATGTATCACACACGTAAAAATCCTTTACGTAAAATTAGTAAAGATTCTGAAGCTGTTGAAACACCACGCTTAGGTAAAGCACGTCGTTTGCATAAAGCCTTATTGCGTTATCACGATCCAAATAATTGGGAAGTGATACGTGAAGGATTGAAACGTATGGGACGCAGTGATTTAATCGGCAACGGGCCACAACATTTAGTGCCACGCACCGATGCAGCAGGAGCACAACGCACCCATCGCGTCAGTAAAGAAGAAACGCCAGCGTTAAAAACAATCGCCAAAAAATTTGGTCATAAAACATTACGACCCGGTGGCGCAATCAATCGCAAGCGTAGCGGATAAAATATTTAATGAATTTGTAGAGATCTACCTAGTAGGGCGCAATGCATTGCGCCGCATGGAATAATCGTTATCCCATAAATCCAAAATAAATCGAAACACTAATAGCTTATTTTTTCGTACGATTACGTTACGCTAATCGTACCTACGCGACCACTCAAAATTTAAGAGTCTAATCTTTTGCATAGTAATAGGTGTGCAGAGATCTCATTCGGCGCAATCTATTGCGCCCTACAATACTTAATAAGATGAATTTGTAGGTAAGATTAGCGTAGCGTAATCGTACGAGATGTAACCAGTAGGGCGCAATGCATTGCGCCGCATGGAATATTCGTCATCTCACAAATTAAAAAATCACGTCAAGGTCAGCTGCCGCCACAAGCTTTGTCCTTTGACTTCTTTATCTAAACTTTTTAATACCACTTCATGCGCGGCAAGTTCAGCTTCATTCGGCTGCACAACGAGAATATCAGCGATGGCAATCGCTTTACCGCTTCCATCTAAAGCACCCGCTGCTCCACCTAAATCCATTGTTAAACTATCCTGACCACGCGTCATAGCGAGATAGACTTCAGCTAACAACTCAGCATCGAGTAAAGCGCCATGCAAGGTTCTATGTGCATTCGATATGCCATAGCGCTCACATAATGCATCGAGTGAATTACGCTTACCCGGATAGAGCTCTTTTGCTTGTTGTAGTGTGTCTGAAATTTTATTTACATGCTCTTTGAAACTCGGATAGCCGAGTTTTTCAAATTCCACTTCTAAAAAGCCCACATCAAAAGGTGCATTGTGAATAATGATTTCAGCATTCGCCACAAATGCACATAGCTCTGCAATCACGGCTGCAAATTTTGGCTTATCACTTAAAAAATCAGTGGTAAGTCCATGCACTGCTAATGCGCCTGGATCGGATTCACGTTCGGGATTGATGTAGCGATGAAAATTATTGCCTGTCAGTTGACGATTAACTAATTCAACACAACCAATTTCAATCACCCTATCGCCAGTGCGTGGGTTTAAACCTGTGGTTTCAGTATCAAGAAAGATTTGTCGCATTTGATTTCTTCATTAAAAACTTAGTTTATAAACACGGTTTATAAAACCATTTCCACACCACGATTGGCTAATGTATCTGCACGTTCATTGCCTTCATGACCAGCATGCCCTTTTATCCAACGCCATGATATTTGATGTTGTTCTTGTGCTGCGTCTAAGGTCTGCCATAAATCTACATTCAAGACAGGTGATTTATCTGCTTTACGCCAACCACGTTTTTTCCAACCGATTATCCATTCGCTAATCCCTTTTTGTACATACTGACTATCCGTATGCAAAATAATTTCACAAGGACGCTTCAAAGCATTCAATGCTTCTATCACTGCTTGTAATTCCATACGATTATTTGTGGTGTTTAAAGCGCCTCCACATAATTCTTTTTCATATGAGACTGGTCGTCCAGCTAATTCCCATGCATCCCAACCACCTGCAATTATCCATGCACCCCAACCTCCAGGGCCAGGATTACCTTTACAAGCACCATCTGTGAAAATTTCTACTTTATCCATATCACTCACTTTCAACTTCAATCTGCACACGCATTCTATTCGTGGCAGGCACACCTGCACTCAACCGTTTGGTTGAACGTTGTAATGCGGGTCCGACTAAACGCATACCTTTGACTCGTTTAATCGCTTGCACCATATAAAGCGCACCGAGATAAGGCCACCAACGATCACCTGCTTTTTCTAAAAACGCAAAACGCTGCAACCATTTCGTGGTTAGGAACGGCGGTTTATAACAACCGAAGTGACCACGATTGACTTCCATATTTAAAAGTTTTAACCAATCTTTTAAACGCGGCACACTAATAAATTCACCATGGAAAGGTAAAAAATGAGATCCCGTGATACGTCCTACGCCTTGTCTGATTCCCCACATGCTAATGGGATTAAAGCCGCATACAATCACTTGTCCTTCAGGTATTAAAACGCGTTCAACTTCACGTAAGATTTGATGTGGTTCATTCGCAAATTCCAACACATGCGGCAACACTACCAAATCCAAACTTTGCGTTGCAAATGGTAACTCTGCAAAATCATGTGCGAGCACGACGCGTTGTAGTGAATCCGACTGCTGTAATGTAAATAAAGCACTATCGGTTTGCCATTTATTTGGCATACGATTGGCAGCCAGACTATCCATACAGGGTAAGCCGATTTGTACAGCGTTATAACCAAAAATATCGGCCGTCAGTTCATCGAGTCGAGCTTGTTCCCACGCACGCACATACCTACCTGCAGGGGTATCAAACCAAGGTGCCAGCGATATAATCGGTTTTTCCATCGTTTGAAGATTGCGTCCTATGTCAGTGAAACCTACATTACAAGTCAGCGCGATTCCTGCTTTTACAGATAACTATTTTTGGCTCATTCATGATGACCAACATGCTGCCGTGGTCGATCCTGGTGATGCCGCGCCCGTGTTAGTAGCGCTAAAAGCTAAGAATCTACAACTGGACGCTATTTTACTCACTCATCATCATGCTGACCATGTAGGCGGCGTACAAGATTTATTGCAAAAGTTTGACGTACCTGTATATGGCCCTGCAAATGAAAAAATCGCTGGCATTACCAATAAACTCCATCAAGCAGACCGCGTACAGTTAGCAGCACCTGCTATCTCGTTTTCTGTAATTGATGTGCCAGGTCATACAGCAGGTCACATTGCTTATTTCGCAGCTGAACAAGCATGGTTATTTTGTGGCGATACTTTATTTGCTGGGGGCTGTGGTCGTTTATTTGAAGGTACAGCCGAGCAAATGACGCAATCACTGACCAAACTCGGTGCATTGCCCGATTCAACCTTGGTTTATTGCGCCCATGAATACACCATGTCTAATCTGCGCTTTGCGTTAGCAGCGGAACCAGACAACAGCGCCTTGCAACAACGTTTTATCCTTGAAGAACAACGACGTACACGCGGCGAAGCGACCGTTCCTTCCGTTCTAGGCTTGGAAAAAAGCACAAATCCATTTCTGCGTAACCAAGAATCAGCGATTATCGAACTACTAATTACACAAGGTCGACTCCACAGTCGCGACCCCGTAGAGGCATTTGCTGCCTTAAGAGAATGGAAAAATACATTCAGATAATGAAAGATTGTGACTGCACGAGAAAAGAAGTTAGCAAAGTGTCACTGTTTGATTTGATATCTTACCGACATTTACCTTGACGGCTTAAGAGGGACTTCACTACACTTGCCGCTGCTCAATCTGCACGTCGGCAATTTACTGCGCCGACGTTCCAACCCCCGGGACTATGCAAGCTCCACGATTTTTAAAAACTCTCACGCTTTTGGTTTTTTTCAGCCTATTCGCCCACTTCTCAGCGGCGCAGGCCAATGACGTCAGCGTTGCTCCACTCAATGCCCAAGACACATTGGATGTAGTGATTGAACCTTTGTTTCCTAGTGATAGCTTAAATCAAGATCTCGATATATTTACGTTAACCACTGCACCCGATGGCGCCACTAAAGATGTATGGGATCGCATACGCAAAGGTTTTGCGATTCCAGATTTAAATAATCCATTAGTTGCAACCCACAGCACTTGGTATAGCGCACGTCCTGAATACATGCAAAGGACTTCACAACGTGCATCACGTTATTTATTCCATGTGCTACAAGAGTTAGAAAAACGTCAGATGCCGACTGAGCTCGCGCTCTTACCCTTTATTGAATCGTCATTCAACCCACAAGCTTATTCACGCGCCAAAGCAGCAGGCATGTGGCAATTCATTCCCAGTACAGGCCGTGACTACAATTTAAAGCAAAATGTATTTCGCGATGAACGACGTGATGTGGTTGCCTCTACCAATGCAGCACTAACATATCTACAAAAACTATATGGCATGTTTGGTGATTGGCAGATTGCACTGGCCGCTTATAACTGGGGTGAAGGTTCTGTATCACGTGCGATTGCAAAAGCTAAGGCAGCCGGAAGAGGCACAGATTTTAATAGTTTGTCGGATTACATGCCTGCTGAAACACGTAACTATTATCCTAAGCTACAAGCAGTAAAAAATATTATTGCCACACCTATGCAATACGGTATCAAGCTACCGGTCGTTGAAAATCAACCTTA
>JBEDCU010000159.1:0-9501 GCA_041176585.1 Pseudomonadota bacterium | reverse complement strand
CTGAAGCTTATAGCTTGGATTTATCTTTCCGTATTTTATTCATGGTGATTATTGGTGGATTGGGCTCCATACTCGGTTCATTTTTAGGCGCTGCATTTATCGTCTTGCTGCCTGTGTTCCTAAATGTGTTTGCGCACGCTTTGTCATTACATACTTCAGTTGCATCAAATCTTGAACTGATGGTGTTTGGTGCGTTGATTATTTTCTTTTTAATTGTTGAACCACATGGCCTAGCGCGCTTATGGCAAATCGCTAAAGAAAAATTACGCTTGTGGCCGTTTCCGCATTAATTTTTTATCTATTGTTCTTTGGTAGTTAGTTAGTTTGATCCTCGGAGGAGCTTATGAAATGCATTAAATCCTTACTAGTTGCTGCATCATTGCTTGCAGCTACTAGCTTTGTATGGGCAGATCAGTATGTGCCATTGTTGTCTTATCGTGTAGGTCCTTACGGATCTAACGGTGCTTCATTTTTTGGTGGCTTGATCGACTACATGAATCTAACTAATTTGAATGGCGGTATTAATGGCGTCAAACTTAGTTGGGAAGAATGTGAAACTGAATACAATGCATCACGCGGCGTGGAATGCTATGAGCGCTTAAAAAGTAAAAATGGTGGCGCTTCTTTAGTTGAACCACTGTCTACTGGTATTGCTTACGGCATTTTAGATCGTGTCGGCACCGACAAGATTCCTATGACCACATTAGGCTATGGTCGCTCTGATGCAGCAAACGGTAAAGTCTTTCCCTATGTGTTCCCATTGCTTTCCACTTACTGGAATCAAGCCGGTGCGATGGTGGTTTATCTAGGTGAGAAATCTGGTGGTATGGATAAGCTCAAAGGTAAAAAAATCGTGCATCTGTATCACGACTCTGCTTACGGTAAAGAACCATTGCCAGTGTTAGAGGCAGAAGCAGCGAAATACGGATTTGAACTCATTAAGATTCCTGTTGCACCACCTGGCAATGATCAGCAATCACAATGGTTGCAAATTCGTCAGGCAAATCCTGATTACGTGATTATGTGGACCTTTGGTGTCATGAGTGCAGTTGGTTTAAAAACTGCACAACGCAATGGCTTTCCGCGTGAAAAAATCATCGGTGTATGGTGGGCAGGTTCAGAAGAAGACACTGAACCAGCAGGCGATGCAGCGAAAGGTTACGCTGCTATGAGCTTCACCACACCAGGTAATTATCCAGTGTTAGATGACATCCGTAAAAAAATCTATGGTCAAGGTAAAGGTAATTTAAAAGAACTCGATCGTGTTGGTAACGTGATGTATATGCGTGGCGTGACTTCTGCAGTGTTAATGGTAGAAGCTATGCGTGTTGCACAAAACAAGTATGGAAAAGGTAAACCTCTCACCGGCGAACAAGTACGTTGGGGCTTTGAAAATCTAAATGTCGACGTTGCGCGTCAAAAAGCTTTAGGTGTGTTTGATATGTTCCCACCTATAAAAACCTCATGTGATGATCATGAAGGTTCTGGCGCTGTTAAAGTCGTGCAGTGGGATGGTAAGCAATGGGTTGCCTTATCAAAGACTTGGATCACTGGCGATAAAGCTCTAGTACGTAAATTATTAGAAGAATCTTCTGCTAAATATGCGGCGGAAAAAGGGATTACTCCTGGCTGTCTGAAGTAAACAAGCAAGCCGCTGAATTGTTTGCAATTCAGCGGCTTTGTTTTATCCCAGCTTTATATAACGTCTTTGGCTTAATATTAATATTAGAATTAAATAGCAGTACCCTAACAACAGGATTTAGAGATGAGCACTGCCCAACACATCCTTGCCGTGAATAATATTGAAGTCATCTATGACCATGTGATTTTGGTTTTAAAAGGTGTCTCACTGAATGTGCCTAGAGGTAAAGTCGTGGCATTAATGGGTGCCAATGGCGCTGGTAAGTCCACTACTCTAAAATCTATTTCCACTTTACTGCGTGGTGAACGAGGCGATGTGACCAAAGGTAGTGTGGAATTTAATGGCGAAAGAATTGATCAACTCACGCCAAATGAATTAGTGCGTCGTGGATTGTCTCAAGTAATGGAAGGCCGTCATTGTTTTGCGCATTTAACGATAGAAGAAAATTTACTCACTGGCGCTTATACCCGTAAGATTAATCGCCATGAATTAAAAGAAGCCTTAGAAAAGGTATATCACTACTTCCCACGTTTAAAACAACGCCGCTCATCACAAGCAGGCTACACCTCCGGTGGTGAACAGCAGATGTGCGCGATTGGACGCGCGCTTATGGCTAAGCCTTCTATGATTTTATTAGATGAGCCTTCGATGGGCTTAGCTCCACAAATTGTGGAAGAGATTTTCGAGATTGTGAAAGATTTAAATCACACAGAACAAGTATCATTTTTATTAGCAGAACAAAACACCACTGTCGCACTGCACTATGCAGATTTTGGCTACATATTAGAAAACGGTCGTGTCGTCATGGAAGGTGCAGCTTCAGAGTTAGCAGCCAATGAAGACGTGAAAGAATTTTATCTCGGTGTTTCTGGTGCTGGCCGTAAAAGCTTCCGTGACATGAAATTTTATCGCCGCCGCAAACGCTGGCTGGCTTAGTTTTTTCTCTTTCCATTTATTTTTTTAGGCTGCCATGTCTGATCTGCTCGATGCATTAGAAGCACGCGACCCTGCTACGCGTGAACGTGAACTCTTAGCTGCACTGCCTGCTTTAATTACCCGCGCTAAAACCACTTCAGGTTGGTCTTCAATTCTAAAAGATGTTAATGCTGCTGATATCACTACTCGCGCTGCGCTTGCGCAATGTCCTGTTACCCGTAAATCTGATTTAAAAGATCTACAACATGCAGCATTACCTTTTGGCGGACTAAACAGCACGGCCATCTCGCAACTGAGCCGTATTTTTATGTCGCCTGGTCCTATCTTTGATCCAGAAGGAAAAGGCGACGATTGGTGGCGTTTTGCGCGTCCTCTATATGCTTTGGGTCTGCGTGGCGGCGATATCGTGCAAAACTGTTTTGCTTATCACTTCACGCCTGCAGGTTTAATGGCAGAAGGTGGCGCAAAAAAACTGGGCTGCCCTGTGATACCGGCTGGAACAGGTCAAACAGAAATGCAAGTGCAAGCTATGCATTTATTGCGTCCCACTGGTTATGTAGGTACACCATCTTTTCTGAAAATCATCATAGAAAAAGCGCAGGAAATGGGTACGGACATTTCCAGCTTATCCAAAGCATTGGTCAGCGCTGAGGCGTTGCCGCCTTCTTTACGTAACTGGTTGCAAGAAAATGGTGTGCGCCATGTTTTGCAAACCTATGGCTCAGCCGATATAGGCAACATCGCTTATGAAACCTTAGCGCAGGGCGAGTTATGCGCTGGCATGGTGTTAGATGAAACTCTGCTATTAGAAATCGTACGTCCTGGTACTGGGGACCCTGTGTCAGAAGGTGAAGTTGGCGAGATCGTCATTACTTCCTTTAATCCCGACTATCCACTCATACGTTTTGGTACTGGCGATATGTCTGCTGTTTTACCTGGCATCTCGGCTTGTGGTCGTACCAATACACGCATTAAAGGTTGGATGGGACGTGCAGATCAAACTACAAAAATCCGCGCTATGTTTGTTCATCCCTCACAAGTAGCAGACATTGCGCGTCGTCATACAGAAATTAAAAAAGCTCGCTTAGTAGTTACTGGCGAAATGGCGAATGACATCATGACACTACATTGCGAAGTGGAGCATCCCACCGCACAAGCTGAGCTCGCCTCAGCAATTGTGAATTCCATACGCGATGTCACGAAACTGCGTGGTGAAGTTCAACTTGTTGCAATCGGCAGCTTACCTAATGATGGCAAAGTGATTGCTGACGATCGCAGCTATCAATAAAAATTTTCTTGCATGCTGAGACATCAGCATGCAAGCTTAATGCGTATCACATCTCTTACTATCAATCTCGTGTGCATTGTTTTTTCATAGCCACGCTTAACCACACTCTGTTGGTCTTGATCAAAAGCTCTCTGTACTAAATCACTGTATTTCAGAGGATGAATGGCACTGATAACAGCCGATCTATTGTGATCGGCTTTTATCATTGAGGATTCTCCATGCAATCTCTAGGAAGACGTCTGGCATTGTCTGCCATACCAACACTATCTCATCGAAGTGAATACGCGTTATTCAATCCAGCAAACAGACCTAGACTTTATCAACCCATTCCAACATCACGTCATGTCGCTTGGCCTAATGTGATAAAAGCTGGGTATTACATAGATGCCGCACAACAAACAGCAAAAACTTTACGTACTCTGATTCAGCAAATTGATCATCAATATCAATCCTTAGGTTTGCCGCCAAACTTACAACTCCTCACTAATTGCATGCAGCGCTTACTGCATTCCATTAAACCTGGCTATATAGATGAAGTGCAAAGTAGATCACGGTATCTCGATTTATTACGCATGCATTTATCATCTCTAAATAATAATGAATGCCTAAAACTTAAGAGCCACTTACAGTCCACACAATTTAAATGCTTGATAAGTGAGACTGTGATTGATGATGAGTTTTATTTAGAGTATGGCTTTTGTAATGGCCCACCGCATTCTTCTGAACGTATTTTATTTCACACTCAAAATCTATTTGATTGTCTTGATGAGTTACAACGATCACAAGCCGACCATAAAACTGATAGCAGTAAAATTCCCTCATTAAGTAATACAACCAAGCAGGAACTACGTAATGTATTAGCTCAGGCTGCACAGCATTGGCCGCACTCACAACAAATTCTTCCCGACTTATTGGATATCGCTTGCCGCATCGGCATTGCACTTGATTTTATCAACTTGCCTACGCAAATCTGTGCAACAGAACTTAATCTTTATGGCACTACCGCAAGACTAAAAAATGATCATATAGTTATAGATCTTGCCATCGCTCTGGATTTACAAGGCAACAAAAATGCAGCCTTACTTAATCGTGTGCTCCGTGATTTATTAGAGATTTTTTTAATTCAAAAATTCACTGGCACACAAACTAAGCTCCCTGATTTACAGGCAAATGATCTCCGCAGTGTCAGACTAGCGATTGAGGAAATAACAGAAGTCTGTGTGCCTAGTGTGACCGATCATACTTTGCCTTCAAAAGCACGGTCGGTTTGGTCGCGGTCGCATGAATATGGGCAGATACAAATCAAGCCTTCTGCTGGCATCTCATTAGGTCACGCATGGATTACGCCTGATCTTTCTTTGATTCCTGATACTTCTGCACCTTCAGATGTGATTGGCATGCATTTCATGCACACAGGGTTTCATCTTAGGCCACAGCAAAACACGATACGTGAATGGCCTACAAAGTTTTTAACTGCAAAAGAAAATGCACAACTCTATCCACCTGAATCAACTTGGTATCTAACTGTTCCAGTCACAAAAACACAATTACAAACTTCTGCATTGGGTGTAATTGCAGAATGGAAGGGAAATAATACGCCCTACCGCTTTGCGAATATGGATAGCAATACACCTGCTACTGGTTGTCGGATGACAGTTTGGAAAGCAGTGCAAGATGGATTGGAACCAGATGCACTTGCTTTATTCAATCACTACAACCAAGGACTCGCTGCACCAGAGTCACCTACTGAACTCTGGATAAGATTGAATGGTTTAATGGAATGGATTAAGCACATGGCTGGTGCACATTAATTCAATTCTAGTGCACGTGTTTGTAATGCATCTGTTTGGTGCAAAGCAATCACGTGTTTTTTTAGTTTGGCCACCGAACAATTAATAAGCTCCTGTGACGAATATTTCAATGTTCATCACGTTTTTTTATAGGAGCTTACTATGCGATCACTTTTCACTCATGCTCGACCCAACCATTCTCTGTCCTCTTCGCACTTACAGTCTCCAGCATTTACATCTTTATCGATAAAAGAACAGCCACAAGCCCCTAGACTAAAAACCCTTGCGCCAAGAATTCAAAAAGCAAATTACTATTGGGCAGCTAATCATCAAAGCTATTTAATTTTTTCAGCATTACTCGATACAGCCGAAAAAAATCCGCATCCTCAGAACTATCAGAAAATCAAAGCAGCATTAATCTCATTAATGGAATCCATTATTGATCGTTCTTCTCAATCCTCACTTAATGCACAGGCTTGCAAAGATTTATTGAAATTACATTTGCAAGGCTTAAGTACTAATCAACTACAGCAATTAGCGCATATTTTAAAAATATCTAATTTTAATTACATAGGTCATGAAATTATTTATGAAATTGTTGAGCGCAATGGTAGGAAAAAAGAACGTGAAAAAATGATAGAGCTACTCTCAGCTAATCAATTATTTTCATTATTAAATGAATTAGCTACTTCCTCAAATTCCAACATTCAACCTCAACCTCAACCTGATCTTTCATTTGCGCCGAATTGGAATGGTGCGGTTCGACAAATTTTATTTGGTGCGACCTCAATCTGGAATAAACAGCAGCATAGTAAAGACGCAGATAAAATTTTACTAAAAGCCGCACAAGATATTGCTACTCAACTTGGGCTTAACACCTTACCTCAGCAAGTTGAATATAGCGCTTTGAATTATGATCACTCTAGCGTGTTACTAAATGCATCTACTTTGCAATGTGATAGTCGTCTAGAAACCGCCTTACTAAATCAAAAAAATTCCAAACTGACTTATCTAGCACCCTTTGAGCGTGCTTTACGTGATGTGCTTGAACTACTCTTGATGAAAAAAATGTTTGGCGAAGATGCGATCTTGGCTAATCTAAACGCTAAACAATTACACACATTACGTTCAACGATTGATGTTGTACTCAATCAGTCAGCGCCTGAGTTCTCTCCTGAGTTAAGTCTATTGGCGAGTCATGTTTTGAAAAATTCCCCTACATTTGGCCATATACATATTTCACCAAATGGTAGTGGCTCAGGTCATAGCTGGATTGCTCCTGATTTTTCTATTTTTCCTAAAAATGGCGATGGAAGACAAAGAATAGCTGGCTCTGTATTTTTACAAGAAGCCAAACAACTCTATCCAGCACCAAAGAAAATTACTGAAAAGTCTGTCGATTTTATTTCGCAAGAAAAAAATGAAAAATACTTTTCTTCCGAAGAAGCTCTGATGGTTACAGTACCTGTGCCCGCTGACGTTTTACAACAATCCGCTCAGCGCATTAAAGAACGATGGATTAATGAAGATGTTCTTTATAAATCCATGTCCGGCTTGGATGGTGGTGATATACGCAGTTGCAGAGTCGGTGTATGGGAAGCGGTGATGGATGGCATGGATGACTCAGCACGTCAGTTATTTAATCATTACAACTGCGGCTTACCTGACCCTGATTCATCGGCTGAATTATGGTTAAGAATGCAGAGCTTTATGCAATGGATAAAAGATTTAGCAGCTCAAGCCTAGTCAAGGACTTAAGGATTACAACAAGAGCAACACAGCCAACACAGCTTCTAATCCTAGACTTGCCCAATTGCTGCCATCTGCCGAGCGATCTAACACGATCGCAACAGCACGGACTAACGCCATCACTAGATACGTTAGTCCCAACGTTATAAATGCTGCGGGCTCCTGTAATAACAAACATGCGAGCCCGCTACCTACATAAATCGCACCCAGAGCTACTCTGGTTTCCGTGACACCGCGAGGACCCTCAGCTGACATACCTATCAAAGTTAGCGCCTTACGCGGGGCAAATATGACCCACACACCAAAAATCAAGGTAATCCCTGCCACAACAAGTTTTGCAATCAACATTATTCTTTCCTTTCATCCTCACTAAGCCATCCTGCCAGCAGCATCCTAATCATAAGAAAAATTGCTATTTTGATTATTTTATTCAACCCAGAAAGCATGTAATTAGCACGAGTGTTTTATTTTTTACCCTATAATCTAACCATCCAAGCACTTTTTACAAAGGCGTTTTATGTCACTGCCCACTGCCCTTCAACATCTAAGCTTACCTGTTATTGGCTCACCCCTCTTTATTGCTAGCGGACCCAAACTCGTAATTGAACAATGCAAGGCAGGTATCGTAGGATCTTTCCCTGCACTGAACGCTCGCCCTGCTGAAATGCTAGATCAGTGGCTCAACGAAATTAAACAAGCGCTCGCTGAACATAAGGCAGCCCATCCTGATGCCATCATAGGTCCGATCGCAGTTAATCAAATTGTGCATCAGTCGAATGATCGTTTAGCGCATGATGTAGAAGTGTGTGTGAAGCATAAAATCCCCATCATTATTTCTTCATTACGCGCACCACCTAAAGAAATGCTGGATGCTATTCATAGCTATGGCGGCATTGTTTTACATGACGTGATTAGTATTCGACACTCAGAAAAATCTTTAGAAGCTGGTGTTGATGGTTTAATTCTTGTAGCAGCTGGCGCAGGTGGTCATGCTGGTGGTTTATCTCCATTTGCATTAGTGGGTGAAGTACGTAAATTCTTCCAAGGTCCGATTGCACTTTCTGGATCTATCGCTTCTGGTGATGCAATCTTAGCTGCACAATCTATGGGTGCTGATTTTGCTTACATAGGATCACGCTGGTTAGCGACGCAAGAAGCGAATACAAGTGAAGATTACCGGAATGCGATTGTTGAATCGAATGCAGCGGATGTGGTGTACACCAATCTCTTTACTGGCGTGCATGGCAATTATTTGAAAAAATCTATTATCAAAGCCGGACTTGATCCTGATAATTTACCGGTTGCAGATAAAACGCATATGAATTTTGCGAGCGATAGCGGCGCTAAAGCTTGGCGTGATATTTGGGGTGCTGGTCAAGGCGTGGGACTGATGCATGATGTACCCACCGTAGCTGAAGTGGTATCACGTTTGAAACAGGAATATCACGCCGCTCGCGCTAGAGTGATGGCAACGCCGTATTAATTTTTACAGCATTACTATCCGCATGAAAGTCTGTTTTAATTTTTCAGGCTTACATGCGGATTTTTTAATCTGCATTCACTAACATCATGTCACGCACTTCCGCTGCACCGGCGCGCTGCAATTGCTTGACTGCCCAATAGCCTAAATAAATCACACCAAATCTTAAGTGATACTTGTTTGCGACATCGACTAAAGGTATGTCATGTAAAAGTTTAGGCACATCGACTAATTTAATTTCTTTGCGCTCTAGCAGTAAAAATTTTAACAATACTTTGACTGCATTTTCAGCATTACGCACTGGCCTATCTTGTAAATAAGCGATGCGTGAATAAGCCACCTCTAAGGATTTTTTTATATCCGTGAATGGTGACCCATGGCCTGGTATCACTAGACGTATATCTAACTCTGAAATCAAATCTAAGGTAGCACGTGTTTCATCAAAGCCTGGCCGTCCATCTAACTCAGGGAAAATAACACCAAAGCCTTTTTCCCATAATGCATCCGCAGAAATTAATAAGCCTTCTTTTTCACAATACAACACCAAAGAATGTGGATCATGTCCTGGTGCTGCTAATGCTATCCACTCTAAATCACCTAGCATTAATTTATCGTT
>JBEDCU010000158.1:0-6371 GCA_041176585.1 Pseudomonadota bacterium | reverse complement strand
CTGAAGGATTCTTCTAGTAAATGAACTAATGAACGATAGCGTGTGAAATCGATTTCTGCTGGTACGCCTTGTGGGTAGGATTTAATCCAAAATTTTTGCATGTCTTATCCCTGATTGTTTTATTTTTTGGGCTAGGCTTTTGCTCGCACTAGGTCTCCCTCTATTTACTTAATCCTATCTGAAAATGAAGGCAATGTGGAGTTATTGCAGCGCAGCAGTTGGTTCTTGTGTGCTCTCTTGCGTAGATATGGGATGCGCTGTCGTTAATTTCGCAAGTTGGCTTCTTCTTTTCTTTTTTTCTAGCTTAGCCAATTGACGGACTGACTGATAAAAGTGTGAAAAATTCTTTTGCTCTTCCCACATGCGCTGGAAGGCTGGAACCAAGTCAAAGTAGGTAGAAATCAGTGCTAGATGGGCATTAGATAAAGGACGATTAAACCAAGCGTCATAGCTCGTATCATCATTCCACTGCTCATGCTTAAGTACACCATATGCTTCTTTTAATGATTGAAAAATTTCACTTTTCTTTAATCTTTTTACAGATTCCGAATCTGCGCTTGCATAATTTTCCTCTAGCTTTGTACGATACTCAGTTAAGAGTGAAATAAATGCGAATCGACGCTTTTGACTCTGCTGAAAATGATTGAGCTCAGTTATATTCCCAAATCGATTCAACCAGCGTGTGACACCAATTTCTTCTACTGCAGTTGCAAAGGATTCATTAAATTGTGTATCACCTGGGATGTATACAACTTGATGGGCAAGTTCATGAAAAATAAGGCGCGCTAGTTCCGCCTCTGAGTAGTGTATGAACGTCGACAATACTGGGTCGTTAAACCAGCCCAAGGTGGAATACGCTGGCACACCTGCTACTAATACATCTTTTCCTTTATGCCGCATGGTTTCAGCAAAATGCTGCGCTTGGTCTTTGTTGTAATAGCCTCGATAACTGACGCAACCTGCAACAAGAAAACACCACTGCTGTGGCTGGAGCGATAACTCGGGGGTGACTACAACATTCCAGAGCACATAAGGCCGTTTTAGATCAGCATATTTTTTATAGCTACCATTGTCAGGCAAACCTAATTCATCTACAGCAAAGCGTCGTATTTCCTGTACTAATTTTAATCGTGTTTTTAAATTATCGTCTGCGTTGGGTTGTACTAGCACTTGCTCAATCGGCTTAGCTTTTGCTAACACCTCCATTTGTCCTTGCGCCGCTTGGGAATAATAAGCAAGTTGTGCGCAACCACCACATAAAAAAAGCAAGCTACCGATACTTATGATGGTGAACAGTTTTTTCATTTAGAGATTATGCTTTTTCGACTTGAACGAGTACGTCATAAAAAGTGGCGGCTCGCCCCATATCGGTTAAACGTTGATTGGTTAATTCATTGGCGTTTTTTCCATCACCAGCATATTTTTTCCACCAGATCGATATGCCCACTACAAGTCCAGCTCGCGTCTTGTCTGTGACTCGTGCTTTCACGATCATAGATCCACGATCATTAAAGGTACGAACCATATCGCCATTCAGAATTCCTCGCGCATGTGCATCTTGTGGATGTATATCTAAATAAGGCTCGCCTTCTGTATCACGTAAGCTCATTACATTGACAAAGGTGGAGTTTAAAAAATTTCTTGCTGGCGGCGATATCATCGCAAGTGGATAAACTTGCGCGAGTTGTGGTGCGCTCTGTGCCGACTCATACGGTGGAATATATGCAGGCAAAGGATCTAAGCCATCTGCTTGCATTTTTGCGCTAAAAAATTCACATTTACCAGATGCTGTAGGAAAGCCACCTTGTGCAAATGGCGCAAGGGGCACATTTAATTTTTGCCAACCTGTTTTTTTCAAACTCGCCCAATCAAAATGTATTGCTCGTTGATTAGTCGAGTCAAACGCTTGCGCTGCTATGTCATCATCGGTTTCTGAAAAACACGGATCATTAAAGCCCATACGTGCTGCTAATAATCTAAATATTTCTGTATTTGGTTTTGATTCGCCTAGCGGTTGTATCGCTGGATTATTTGCCATCATATAGAGATGGCCGTAGGTGGCATGGATGTCGGTGTGCTCTAGCTGCGTTGTAGCTGGCAATAAGATATCAGCATAGTCAGCTGTATCAGTATGAAAGTGTTCTAACACGACAGTGAATAAATCTTCACGCGCAAATCCGCGCGTAACTTTTGGTGATTCAGGTGCTACAGCAACAGGATTTGAGTTGTAGACAATGAGTGCTTGTATGGCAGGGCCAAATTCTTTTGAGGTGGGTTTTAATAAATCATCACCTATGGTGCTCATGTTAATGAGGCGCTGTTTTTGCAAACTTGATGTTGTGCGTAAATCAGGTCTTTGCAATCGATCTAAGCGTTTAGGAAAACTATCACCACTTGATAAGAGAACACCACCTGCCGGATGACGCCACGCACCGACTAAAGCAGGTAAGCATGCAACATTACGCACTGCCATGCCTCCACCATGAGTACGCTGTATGCCGTAACTTAATCGTATTGCTACTGCTTCACCTTGCAAGGCGGTTTTTCCATACAGTTGCGCTAGCTGCTCTACTACTTCGGGTGCTATGCCACATATCTTTGCTGTATGTTCTGGCGTCCAAGTTTTTACTCTCTCAGCTAATTGATCAAAGCCTAAGGTGTAGTTTTTTATGTAGTCATGATCTAGATGATCATCACGTATCAGTACATGCATTAAGCCGAGTGCGAATGCTGTATCAGTACCAGGTAATAAAGCTATGTGCTGATGACATTTTTCTGCAGTGAGTGATCGATAAGGGTCAATCGCAATTATGGTGGCGCCTCTGCGCTTCGCATCTTGCACCTTCATCCAAAAATGTAGATTTGATGCGATAGGGTTACTGCCCCAGATAATGATTAACTTTGCATGTTCAAACTGCTCGGTGTCTGTACCTATTTTTGCGCCTATGGTGTATTGATAACCAACTGATCCTGCAGAAGCACAAATAGTTCGATCTAGATCAGAGGCGCCGATTTTATTAAAAAATCGCATAGACATGGATTCGCCTTGCACTAAGCCCATGGTGCCAGCGTAGCTATACGGCAGGATGGCAAGTGGGTCTTGCTCTGCTATGGGTTTTAGTTTGGCGGCGATGATGTCAAGCGCTTCATCCCAACTAATGCGGACAAACTTTCCTTCGCCTTTACGTCCAACACGTTTTTGCGGAAAGAGTAAGCGCTCAGCATGATAAGTACGCTCTAAATATCGCGATACCTTCGTACAAAGTGCACCAGCTGTATTTGGATGGTCAGGATCACCTTTGACTTCTATGGCCACGCCATCTTTTACTGTGACTAACATGGCACAGGTATCAGGACAATCATGTGGGCAGGTAGCACGTATGGTGGAGGTCATTTTAAGAAAGTCTATTTTGCTATTTTTGAAAGAATGATGCGATTCGCTAGCTAAGGTTAATATTACAGTCTGCTAGAAATTTTAGTGCGTACTAAACTAGCAACAGCTGGAATAACAATGATAAACAGAGACTACTATGAAACTGATCGAACCGATTCTTGAATTTCACACTGAGCTACAACAGATACGCCGCACTATTCATGCGCATCCTGAGCTCTCCTACGAAGAAGTGCAAACCTCGGAGTTAGTGGCAAAGAAATTAACGGAATGGGGTATACCCGTGATTCGCGGTCTAGGGCTGACTGGTGTGGTTGGTGTAATTAAAAATGGTACCAGTAAGCGTGCTGTGGGTTTACGCGCGGATATGGATGCTTTGCCGGTTCAAGAGTCGAATTCTTTTCCTCATCATTCGCAACATGAAGGCAAGATGCATGCATGTGGCCATGATGGGCATACAGCTATGCTGTTAGGTGCTGCACATTATTTGTCTCAAAATAAAAATTTTGATGGCACGGTGTATGTGATTTTTCAACCTGCTGAAGAAGGTGCAGGTGGCGCTAAACGTATGATGGATGAAGGATTGTTTGAACAGTGTCCTATGGAGGCGGTTTTTGGTATGCATAACTGGCCTGGCGCTGCAGCTGGTGGTATGGGCGTAAAAGTTGGCCCTATGATGGCTTCATCCAATGAGTTTGAAGTGATTGTGAAAGGTAAAGGTGCGCATGCCGCGCAGCCTCATATGGGGATTGATCCAATTATGGTGGCAGTGCAAATTGCACAAAGCTGGCAAACCATTATCTCTCGCAATAAAAGTCCGATTGACTCAGGCGTGCTCTCTATTACGCAAATTCATTCTGGTAGTGCTACGAACATCATTCCCAACTCTGCTAGCTTGATAGGCACTGTGCGTACTTTTACTTTGCCAGTGTTAGATTTAATTGAATCTCGTATGCGTGAAATTGCGGAACATACTGCTGCCGCTTTTGGTGCCACGATTGAGTTTCAGTTTAAAAGAAATTATCCGCCACTGATTAATCATGATCTAGAAACGCTATTCGCTGTGGGCGTGATGGAAGAAGTAGTTGGCAAAGAGCATGTTAATGCTCAGGTAGAGCCTACGATGGGCTCTGAAGATTTCGCTTTTATGCTGTTAGAAAAGCCAGGTTGTTATGTTTTTATTGGAAATGGCGATGGCGAGCATCGCATGCAAGGGCATGGTTTAGGCCCATGCAATTTACATAACCCTAGCTATGATTTTAATGATGATTTACTTCCTATAGGCGCGACTTATTGGGTCAGACTTGCGGAACGTTTTCTATCTTCACCACCTTTACGCTAATTTAATCACACTAAGTTTTCTTATTGTTTTTTACAGGCCTATCCGTCGTGATGACCTGATACTGCGCTTGTTTTTTACCAGCTATCTGATTTTCAGTTTGTTCTATGGGGTCAAATCGCCATGTTTTGGTGTGATAGCTAGCTACTGATGCGCGATGTGCAATGCTTATGATGATTGAATCAGGCAATTCACGAATAATTAAGCCATAGAGATCTTTTTCTGTCTCCGCATCCACTGCACTTGTTGCCTCATCTAAAAACAAAGTGTTTGGTCTGTGTAAGAGTGCTCGCACAAATGCCAATCGCTGCTGCTCTCCAGGCGAGAGTCTATGACTCCAATTATCGACTTCATCTAGTTTAGGTATTAGATGCGTCAATCTGCATAATTCTAAGTAATGAATAATTGCTAAGTCTTTATACGCTGTTGCAGCAGCAGGATAATTAATTGCTGCTCTTAATGAATCTATCGGCAAATAACTTTTTTGCGGCAGGAATAATAATTTTTTAGATACTGGTATTTCTATAGTGCCCGATCCATACGGCCAGATATCTGCCATGGCTCTAAATAAAGTGGACTTACCACAACCTGATGGCCCACTTACTAAGATACGTTCACCATCATGAATGATGGCATCAAATTTTTCAGTGAGTTTTATTCCATTAGGTAGTTCTAAACTGACTTGCTCTATAAGTATCGCGCCTACGTTGTTGTGAGTGATACTAATTCCCGCTTGCTCTTTCTGCATATCGAGTATCGCGCTGTGAAAACTAGATAGTCGATTTACGCTAGCCTTCCATTCTGCTAACTGGCCAAATGCATCGATGAACCACGATAATGCTGACTGCACTTGACCGAATGCAGAAGAAATCTGCATTAGCCCACCTAAGGTAATCGCCCCTGAAAAATAACGCGGCGCGCCTACTAAGAAGGGGAAGATAACAGCGAACTGCGCATAAAATGTGGAAGCGACATTGAGTTTTTTGGTGGTTTTCATAATAGACCACCAGTTTTTTTGAATCTCTTTGAAATGTCCTTGTAAGCTTTGCTGCTCCTCTTGCTCACCTCGATATAAAGCAATCGCTTCTGCATTTTCCCGTATACGAATTAAACCAAATCGAAAATCCGCTTCGAATTTTTGCTGATTATAATTTTGTTTAATTAGAGGCTTACCTATCCATGCAACTAAGAGTGAACCAACGCCGGCATATAACAGTGCGAACCAAACCATATAGCCCGGTATGTGCAATTCTTGTTCAGAAATGACAAATGAAATCGGTCCACTGACCGACCATAAGATGCCCACAAATGAAAGTAAGGTCACGACGCTAGACAATAAGCCTAGTGATAAGGATAGTGATCCCGAAGTCAGATATTTTAGATCTTCTGCTATACGTTGATCGGGATTATCTGCAGTACCTTTTTGCTCTATGCGATAGTAAGATTGATTTTCTAACCATTCACTCATGTATTGTTTGGTCATCCATGCACGCCAACGGATTTCCAATGCTTGAGTTAAATATATTTTATAGATGGCGACGACAATAAAGATAAATGCCAGTATCGAGAACTGCCACAACTGTTCTTTGAATACTTCAAAATTTTTATTCTCTAGTGCATTATAAAAATCCCTATTCCAAT
>JBEDCU010000157.1:0-4306 GCA_041176585.1 Pseudomonadota bacterium | reverse complement strand
CTGCATAAGAATATCCATCATGATGTATCGAGGGTGAACGCTAGGGACTGGGGCGAAGTGGTCAGTTGGCGTGCCACTTTTCGAGTCGATTGTACTCGACATTTTTTGCGCTGTTATACTTCGCTTAGACTATTAATGAAATAGCTTATGCAAAATTGGATGGATTAAAAATGAAAAAATTCTTGTTAATTGCAGCGCTCGGTGTCTTTACTTCTGCTGCCTATGCAGATTGGTCGAAAGCTGATCACATCGCTAGCGATATGTCTTTGTATATCGATGTCGAATCGCGCGTTGATAGCGGTCATGGCACGATGGTGATGTGGCACCTGACTGATTATGCAGCGAGCCAAAGCTTGGGTGATAAAAAATTCCGCTCTATGAAGGGTAAGGATGAATATGATTGCGGCAAAGATGTAAGCCGTGAGCTTTTATATTTCTGGCATCCTGATCCTATGGGGAATAGTCAGATGGTGCATGCCGCTTATGTACCCACTGCTTGGATGAAACCCGAAGCGGGTAGCGTGCAGCGCACTCTGATGCAAATCGCTTGTAAAAAATAAGTATTCTTATCGTGTCTAATTCTCGTTCTTATGGTCGGATTCAATCAGCACCAGAAAATTTTATTTCTGATGAATTGATTGCAGAAATTAATGCTGATGGATTAAATGACGCACGCCGTAATTTTTTACGCCGTAGTTTTGCAGCCGCTGCAGGAATCGCTGCGAGTGGTTTAGCAGCTGAGAATGCAATTGCTGCTGCTGATCATCCTGGCTTGGATGGTGATCCTGCTATCTTAAATTTGCCTAAGCATAGTACCTCGCTAGGCAATCCTGTTGCGCATACACCGTATGGCATGCCATCGCGTCATGAATCTAATTTGCAAAGACGAGAATCTCCTGGTCTGACTAAAAAACGTGAGAGTGGCGTTGCGTTTACTCCGCTACAGGGATTATTTGGCATCATCACGCCTAGTGGTTTGCACTTTGAACGACATCACGCAGGTTGGCATGATATTGATCCTGCTATTCACAGGCTGATGATTAATGGTTTAGTCGCGAATGCGAAGGTGTACACCGTTGGTGATCTAATGCGCTTACCTTCTGTGTCACGCATGCATTTCATAGAGTGTGGTGCTAATACTGCAATGGATTGGGGTGGACCTGCTGTGCC
The DNA here is from genome assembly GCA_041176585.1 of Pseudomonadota bacterium. GTDB lineage: Bacteria > Pseudomonadota > Gammaproteobacteria > Burkholderiales > Burkholderiaceae_D > Pernthalerella. Next base: position 3,136 of record JBEDCU010000157.1, on the reverse strand, counting down.
TTCTGTGCAGTACACCCATGGCATGTTGTCGTGTAGTGAATTTACAGGGGTGCCACTCTCACTCTTGTTAGAAGATTGTGGCATTGATAAAAGCAAAGCAAAATTTGTTTTAGCTGAAGGTGCTGATGGCGCGAGTTTAACGCGCACTATTCCTATCGAACGTGCACTGGATGATGTATTAGTGGCGTGGGGCATGAATGGTGAAATGCTTCGTCCTGAAAATGGTTATCCATTACGACTAGTAGTGCCTGGTGCGCAAGGCGTCTCATGGGTGAAATGGTTAAGGCGCATAGAAGTGGGTGATACGCCTTATGCGACTCGAGAAGAGTCAACCCAATATATTGATCTCATGCCCGACGGATCAGTTAGGCAATACACGCTGATACAAGAATGTAAATCCGTGATCACGACGCCATCCGGTGGACAGCTTTTGATGGACAAAGGTTTTTACAACATCACGGGTCTTGCATGGTCAGGGCGCGGCAAAATCACACGAGTTGATGTTTCTGTAGATGGTGGTCGTAATTGGAAAACAGCGCGATTAGAATCTCCCGTACTCTCAAAATGTTTAACTCGCTTTAACATCGATTGGCAATGGGATGGTAAGCCTGCGATTTTGCAATCACGTGCTATCGATGAAACAGGTTATGTACAACCGCGTATGCAAGAGCTGCGTGCTGTACGTGGGACGCGTTCTGTGTTTCACAACAATGCAATACAGTCGTGGCGAGTGGAATCTTCAGGTGAGGTATTTAATGTACAAATATCTTAATGTTCTTATCTGCTTTTGCTTAGTGAGTGTGCTGCCATCCTTAGTCAGCGCTGAGGGATTTACGAACGTCGGCCGTAAAGCAAGCTTGGCGGAAATCGCGGCATGGGATATTGATGTGCGTGCTGATTTTAAAGGCTTACCTAAAGGCGCAGGTAGTGTGAGTCAGGGGCAAAAAATTTGGGAAGCAAAGTGTGCATCTTGTCATGGTGTGTTTGGTGAGTCGCCCGAAGTGTTTACACCTTTGGTAGGTGGAACAACTGCGGCTGATGTGGAGCGAGGTCGAGCAGCTGGTTTGAATGCAGCGACAGAAAATGCACGCACTACCATCATGAAGTTAACCACAGTCTCCACGTTATGGGACTACATACATCGAGCTATGCCTTTTGATGCACCGAAAAGTTTATCCGTTAATGAAGTCTATGCTTCGACAGCATATCTCTTACATTTAGCGGATTTAGTACCTGCAGATTTCACCTTATCCAATGATACGATTGCATCAGTGCAGCAACGTTTACCAAATCGACTTGGTGCGAATACTGCACATGGTATGTTGGATGTAAAAGGAACGCCGGACGTAAACAGTAAAGCCTGTGAAAAAAATTGTGTGATTGATGAGAAATCATTGGTTGTATTGCCAGCCGCAATTAATGGACGTAATGGCAATATGGCAGATCAAAATCGTCGCTATGGCTCTGTGCGAGGGGTTGATACGAGTCGCTATAAATAATAACCACTGCAAAAACCACGGCAGAGCGCATTAAGAATGAAGGAATAAGCATGGCAGAACCGATGCGAGTCAGAGCGACGCAAAATGGCGATCTCGTTGAAGTCAAAGTATTAATGAAGCATCGCATGATTAGTCGCCTAACTTGGGATACGGGCGGCCATTTAAATCTGCCGCACTTTATTCAAACCATACGTGGCACCTGCAATGGCCAGCAAATTTTGTATGTTCACTTTGGTGGATCGGTTTCTAGGGATCCTTATTTCGCATTTAAATTTAAAGGCGGCCAAAAAGGTGATCGTGTGGTGATTACTTGGGTCGATACCGAAGGTGATACACGAACCGATGAGACGTTGGTTGTGTAAATTCGCTTCTGATTCAATGCAATATTTCTTCGTTACCCAGACCTCCATCAAGACTTTCTTTTCCTGCTTTTCACATAAGCAAGCGCTTTAATCGTGCAACTTGACTGTTTTGTTCTCTAGTTAAAGATCTAGTTACTTGATTTAATTAAGCTTAATTTTTTTATAAAAAAAGTATTGCGTGTTTAGCATGCCTTCTCTGCAGTGCAGCAATCATTAATGTGTTTGTAAAATAAAAACCTACTAGCGCACTAGGGTAAAAACTTTTTGTGCCACAAATTGTTATGCTTAGCGCCGTTCGATCAGCTGATTAAAAACATAGTATTTAAATAATGTTACCGCTTTCGGAAGCCACTCAGTTATGCGGTTTCTTGATTTTGGGAAATAACGGTGTTATATAGTCTCAGGCGTAGAATTTTTACCTGAGAATCTAAGGTTTTTTAGGTAATCACGACCGATCCGTAAGTGAAGGTTCGCATGCCGTTTTGAATCAAAATAGGCGAGCGAATCAAGAAGTAAAATCGACGCAGCTTTGGGTGGGTCGAATAATAATTCTGATGAGAAATCGTTAGTTTAATTTGTAGTGAAACAAAAAAAGAGGAGAGTTAACATGGCAATCAGTTTCAACCTGAACGGCTCGACGGTAACCGTCCAAGCCGAGCCGGATACCCCGTTGTTATGGGTGATTCGTGATGAAGTCGGTCTGACCGGCACTAAATTTGGCTGCGGCGCAGCTTTGTGTGGTGCTTGCACAGTACATTTAAATGGTAGTCCTATCCGTTCCTGCCAGACTCCAGTGTCTGCAGTAGCAGGTAAGAAAGTAGCTACTGTAGAGTCACTCTCCGCAGACAATTCGCATCCATTGCAAAAAGCATGGGTTAAACATCAAGTGCCACAGTGCGGCTATTGCCAATCTGGTCAGTTGATGAGCGCAACAGCATTACTCGCTAAGAACAAAAATCCAAGCGATTCTGATATCGATGCTGCAATGACTGGCAATCTGTGCCGTTGCGGTACTTACAACCGCATCCGTGCTGCCATCAAGGATGCTGCAGCCGAAATGCGCAAGGCTTAAGGAGACAATACAATGACAACTACACGTCGTGATTTTCTAAAGACATCCGCAGTTGCTTCCGGCGTCTCCGTTCTGGGTATGTATTTGCCTGGTTTAGGTGGCGAAGAAGCGCATGCTGCTGGTTCCGTGCATACCCCTAATGCTTGGGTGCACATTGCTGATGACAATACTGTCACTCTGATTTCTCACATGTCAGAAATGGG
>JBEDCU010000156.1:0-24330 GCA_041176585.1 Pseudomonadota bacterium | reverse complement strand
GGCTATTGTTACGGCAGTCGCGCCAGTAGGTATTTCACAGCATGTTTTCTCATTGACAAGTTTATTAGGGGTTGGAAAAAAGTGTGATGGTTGAGCTTTTGACCGGCTGGCCAAAAAAAAGGGGTGATTTATGAACAAAATATCTAGACTGTTGGTGGTGTCGGTGGCCGGATTGGCGGCTGCATGTACTACCGTACCAACTTCCATCTTCACCGAGGCGGCTTCAGCGCGTGCTGAAACTAAGCAAGCTCAGGCTGAAGTGAAATCCATGGAAGCGAAATTGGCTGAAATGAAGGCTGCTGAAGTCAAAGCAACAGAATCCAAAAATGCGGAATTGAAAGCAGCACAAGCTAAAGTAGCGGAAGCCAAAGCTGAAGCGAAAGCGGCAGAGACGAAAAACTCGCCAGATTCCACCAGCATGATTACGCCATTGATGGAACGTCAGCAAACCGTTCGTGCTACCGGTTATGCAGTCATCAGTACACAAAATCATCGCAATCCAGCGCAACAACGCTTGATGGCAATCCGTGCTTCTAAGCTTGATGCTTATCGTGCCCTGACTGAACAAGTCTACGGCCAACAATTAGATGCACAAACAACCGTGGCTGAGATGATGGTCACCAGTGATACCTTCCGTACTCGCGTACAAGGCATCATTTATGGTGCAGTTCTCGAGTCCATCTCCCCAGTGGGTGATGACACTTATGAGACCACACTCTCACTCGATGGTCGTGTTGTGAATGATCTGCGCGTGTTGTATCTGGCTCAAATGGCCGCACGGAGATAATCAGCATGTCTGCCATGCATATTTTGCCCCTGTTTTTGTCTGCCTCATTGGCGAGTATTGCTCTGTGCGCTAGCGCAGTAGAGCAGTCCTTGCCGGCTGAGCCACGCAAACGACTAGAAGCCTTACAGCATTCTTTGATTGATGCTGCGATGGCAAGTCGTACACAGGTACGCACTGCTGCATGGGTGGATAGTACTGGTCAATTGCATGAAAACACACGTATCACTTCAGACATGAAAGTGCGTAGTGTGCGTGTCCTGCCGTACGGGCAAAATGAAGCGAATAACACCACTTTATTTGTTGCCGACAACGGTAAAACTAGCGCGAATGAAGAATTGTGCCGCGGTGTGGAGCAACGCTATCGTCGTGAAGCGAGCTTAGCGGTAGCAATGCGCATAACTGCGAATGGTACTGAGCGTTACGACTGGAATAAATTTTTAGCACAAGCGCGCACACGTTTTGTAGCGCAAGCTGGTGCCAGTCGTAAATGGTTAATTTCAGCGGCCGCAGTCATGCCTGAAAATACCTATGATCGTCTATTGACTGGTGCGACGCCTGATCTCATGCCGTATCAAATGACAATAGAAATTTTACCTCCCGGTGCACTCGGTGTTGAGCCAGTTCGTCCAGCTAGAGCACGTTCTATTTCTTCTGAAACTGCGCAATCAGTACAGAACTTTTTCAAAGATGAGCCACCCGCAAAACGTCGTCCGATTCCTTTTGTGATGCGTCTCTCTATTCTTGAACGTAGTAGTCAAAGCGTGATTTGGCAAGACATTGCACCTTTGTTTTATCCAGAGGCAGAGATCTCCAACAATAGTCAGCCTTTACCCCCAGGCTTGCTCTCTGAGTTAGACATTGTGCTGCAACGCTGGCACGATAAAATTGATAAAGTATTTAGCTGTAAACCATTGCAATTCAATGTATTGCAAGAAGCTGCTGGGTCGTGGGTAATTAATGGTGGTCAGTTGGCCGGTGTGTCAGTGGGCGACCAAATGTTATTACTGAATCGCGAATTTCTACCTGCGCGAATATTAGAACCCGATAGCGGACAGCATATGGCGCTGGTTGAAGTGGTGAGCGTTAATAATGGTTTGGCGAAAGTGAAGAAATTGGCGGGCCCCAAAGATATGTCAAAAGCTGGTGACTGGGTCGCCACCCCATTCTAGAAAATTCGGAGAACATGATGAAAAACCTTCACCTGAGTCCGCTCGCGGTAATTTTAGCCTTGACCGTTAGCGGTTCTGTGCTTGCAAATGACCCGCCGGCCAAGCCAGAAGCAGCCAAGCCTGCTGATGCTAAGGCTGACCCAAAAGCGGATCCAAAAGCGGACCCTAAAGCTGCAAAGGCGGAGGCGAAAAAAGACGATAAGCCTGCGGAGCCGGAGTTACCTTCTAGGCCTTTTCCTAAAGTGACCTCTATTCCAAGGCCAGCAGACAAACCTGCTGCTAAGCCGGCTGACAAATCAGCAGAAAAAACAGCAGAAAAAACAGCCGAAAAACCAGCCGAAAAACCAGTAGACAAAGCAGCGGAAAAACCTGCAGATAAACCTGCAGATAAAGCTGCTATGAATGGGCAATCAGATAATACTAAAGCACCAGATATGGTGATAGAAAAAGTACCTGTGGTGAAGTACGAAGCGCCGAAAAAGCGTAAACCAGCCAAGCTTGCTAAGGTCGAGCCAGTCAAGGGTCCATTAAATGAAGTTGCACGTGATGCCGTTGAAGCGCACGCACATGGCCAATCGAGTGAAACTGCTAATTACGTAGTTGAAGCACGTGACACAATTGATGGGATTATCAAGAAAATTTTTCCAACAACGCCTTTCTCATCTGATGTGATGCGTGAAGCATTTGTAAAAGCGAATCCGCAAGTATTAGCGGATCCAAAAGCAAAACTGCGTGCAGGGCTAAGCTTGCGTGTACCGGATCAATCTATGTTTAGACTGGTCGTGTTGGGTGATATGAATCCACCTGCAGCGAAACCCAAAGCGGTGGAAGTGCAAGTTCAGCCAGTTGAAATCATTCGTCCGATTGAACCAATGAATCGTGAAGCAAGCATAACCGCGACCGCTTTAACACGGGCACCATCGATGAATAATCCACTCTATCCAGATGTGATTGCCGTCCCCAAACCTCCTATGGTAGTGGCAGGTAGTGAGGGTCCTGCAATCCCAGTCCCAGCTGAAGAAAAGAAAAAGTGGGTGAGATTCCCCTAAGTCGGGGCTTATACTCTCGATCATATGATCGCGCCAGATGAGGCGACCCGAGTCGGTCGCCTTAATCCTATTTATCTCGAAGGTAGAACGCTTCAACTAGAAGCGCCGGTGGCGCGCGCACTCGGTTTACGAGATGGCCAAATCGTCCAAGCGAGTGTTGAGCTCAGAGGTGAAACCTTAAAAATGCTCATCAATGGGCAAATGTTTGATTTGCCTCCAGGCTTGCGTTTTCGTCCCGGTGAAGAAATATGGTTACGTGCTCAGGCCAAAGCTCATGGATGGTTATTGCGTCCTGTAGAGCAGCAAGAGGAAACAGCAGAGCAATCGGAATCTGTATTCTCAGTCGCTACTAGCCCCACACCCACGATTAATAATTCTCGTCTTCTTGCTTTATCTTTGCGACCTCCGCAAACCCCAGTCTTAATGAATATGTTTCAGCCGGCAATGTTGGATGGTTTATTAAGAACCATTAATAGTCCCGAGCTCGCTGCCTTATTTCAACGCATGCGCTTGTCCATGGGAGGCTTAAATCCGGGTGATATAGAAAAGGCAGTACAAAATTCAGGCTTTTGGCTGGAGGCTTTTCTTGCGCAAGGCAAGATGATTCCTTTGTCAGACAATAAATCTTTATTGCGTAAATTATTACGCGCCTTAAGCGAAGGCGATATTCAACAAAAGACTAAGATAGAAAAAGCCTTAGATGATGTTGAAGCGGCTCAAGTTGAATCACTGGCAGCACAAACTCGCGGCGAAATTTCATTCTCTATGGTGCTACCTTTTGTTGATGCCAATCCGGTTGAGATTCATTTCTTTCGAGGTGCACGACGACCTGGTGAAGAGAAACCACCGTTCACTGTCAACATACACACTAACAACGAACATCTAGGTGAGATATGGTTAAAAACCTCCATCGCGCGTTCAGCACATGTAGACATGATGATGTGGGCAGTGCGTGAAGATGTGGTGAATTTAGCGCGACGACATACCGATGCATTAAGCAAGCGCTTACGGGACTCTGGCCTGACCATGGATTCCATGCGTATTTATCACTCAGCGCGACCAAGTTTGCCTGAGAGTTGGTCTGCACCTTCAGGTGCGATGTTGGATATTTCCGTATGAAGCGCCGTCTGGATGCCGTTGCACTAGCTTATGGTCAGTTAGAAGCACCTGTGGTGACTGCCAAGGGTTCGGATGAACTTGCGTTAGCGATTATTGCGGAGGCAAAAAAGCAGGGTGTTTATATTGCGCAAGATGCACAATTAGTCGCTGCTCTATCGCGCCTCGATCTACAACAAGAAATTCCACGTGAACTTTACACAGCGGTAGCAGTCGTGTTGTCTTGGGCCTATTGGCTCAAAGGTATGAAACCTGGGGATGAAAAGAAATAAAGATGAAACGAGGCAAACGAACTTGCGGAGTGAAGCAGAGCAGTGATTAAGCTATTTCAACACCACGACCACCACGGCCACGTGCCATACGACCTAAGCGGTCATACACTTCAACTGAAGCAGTAGAGTCGGTGCCATTTAAGGTTTGTAAGGTGCCACGAATAGCGTCGAGTTTGCGAATGATGAGGATTTCATTACGACGATGCATATCACGACATGCAGACATGAGATCTCTAAAACAAATCCAAGCATTATCATCAATCTGACTATGATCAGTCTCCACGCCGGTTAGCGCAGTAAGATTTTTAAAGATATCGAGTTTAGTCTGTTGTAAGGCATCAAAAGCATTCAGATCTTGCACACGCAATGCTTCAAATTCTTCTTCGAGTAATTGTTGCAAGGTCAGTCCTTGCTCCATCGCCGCTAGCAGTTCTGGACTGGCATCGGGTGGTGGAGCAAAGGCAACTGCAAAACCTAATTCTGAAGATGTGGGCATTGGTTTAAATTACTCGCCTATCATTTTTTCAATCGCAACAAAACTCTCTGCGATTCTGCGCGAGTTAATTGGATAGTTACCATCTTTGATTGCTTGCTTGATTGCTTCCACTTTATTTTGGTCGAATGCAGGTTCTGCCATGATTTTTTGTATAGTGTTGGTCAGTATCACCTCATCTTTAGAAGAAGAGGGCGCTTTTACACTGGTAGGCAAACCTTTATCGCCTGTATCCACGGCTTTGCGCTTGGTTTTTTCCAGCGAAGCCTTGTCCAGAGAAGGGCTACCGCCAAGCTTAGAAATTGAATCAGTCATGATGTCACTCGCTTTGAACTCTTATTAAAGTCCTGTATTTTCAAAAAATTGCCCAGTTGATGCCAGTCACAGCCTTTTACACTTACTGCACATGGTTTACACCACGTTATTGGCTGATCTTACGCCATTTTAAGCTTTAGGCATTACACATCACATCATTCAGAGTGTAAATCGGCCTGAGTTGGGAAATCTTTAACATATGAAAACAAGTTTTCCCAAACAAAAGCATTAAAAAAGCGTTATTTTCTTCAACTACCGCGTAATTGGCCTAGGCCAGTCACGATTCCATTCAAAATTCTGCCTGTTTCCGCATTTTTAAGCTTAACTTGCTCGCCCATGCGGCCATCTTGCATTGCCTCAAGTTTGATTGTGATTTCAAACTCCGAAGGTTTACCTATGCTTAACACTACCATTTCGCCGCGTTTGACCAAGAGAGCAGGACGCAGATCCGTGGTGCGTAAAGCTTCACCTGCTCGTATGGTTCGCGTTACTTCAAAACCGTCTAGCCCCGCTAACTCAAATAAATGCGTGCGACTAACCTTATCTTGGTCCAGCTTTTCTAATCTCAGCGATCCTGCTTTTAAGGCTTGTCCCGCCACCATATTGGTATTGGCAAACACAACCTGACGGCTTTCAGCTAAATCAGTGCTGAGTAAAATTTGTCCAGCTTGCATATCTCTGTTTACTCGAGCGCCAGGCGGTAATTCCGCGCCCAACCAAACGCCTACTGGGATTGCTTCTTTTCCCACAGCGACGCGCTCATAAACAGCAGAGCTAATTAATTCATTGGCTCGCAAATTTTGTTTTAGTTTCAAAACTTGCAAGCTATTTTCAATATCCTGTGCCAGCAGTAATTGGCCTTTGGCCATATTCCGCTTCAGCATACGACCTACTAACGCATCCTTATCGAGGAAAGATCCTGATGAAGATGCTGCGTCAGGGCCTAGTTCTACATCATTAGCCGTCAAAATTTGACCTGCTACTAAACCATGCTTGGCCACCATAGCTTGTTTGCTAGGTGCGGCTTGCTTGGCTTCTAAATTATTAATCGGCAAAGAGTTGGATACCTTTATAAACAATTGCCAGTTAGGTTGATTACATTTTGCTCTTACAGTCGATTTGTTATTAAAAGGAAAATCAAATTCAATTTTGCTAAGACATTCCTGCACTTTAATGCGCGGGTCTAGCGGTGCAAACTTAATTAAATCAGCGCCAGTAGTGCTTTGTGCAGCAACCCAAGTTGTTGCAGACGCAAATAAATCCTCTTGCAGGTTCGCCGCGCTAGCCGAACCTACGCCTACCACGAGCATCCATAGCCAAGCTGCGACCCAAGCTTGTGCTTGCCTCGCTTTGTCTTGAAAAACTCTGAAGAAAAATGTTTTCAATTTATTCACTTTATTCGGTGGTACAGCCTTTGCTAATCCTCTACGGAAGCCTGTTGGAGTTCCGACATGTGCGTTACAACAAGCAAAAATAGAGCCACCCCCAAGCCTAGTGCTTAAGGAAGTAAAAAATGATTATTAATCAGTCACTTACAGATCAAACGCAAGCCCCAAGTCGGCCCGCATCAGCCCGGACGCGGCCAGATTCTGGGATGACGGAAAGTGGAGCTGCATTTAAAAATGCCTGGACCGAGGCGACGAATAGTCGTCAGTCTGAGTCTGTCGTGAACGTAAAACGAGGCGACACGCTGATTGGACTGACCAAACAATTTTTAGGCGCTGACGTGAATAAATTTAGCGCGAGTGAAATCCATGCAATGGCAATTGATATTGCAAAAAGTAATGGTATTTCCAATCCCAATAAAATTTTTTCTGGTCAGCAGTTGAATCTGGCCACGCTAACGCAAGCTAATACCTTAAACATGCTTAAGACCCGCCAACCCGTGGTGGAGAGCGTACAAATTAATCCGGCATCAAAACATAGCAACGCACATTTATTAGAACAAACCTTATCGCGCGCAGTCTCGAAAGGCTATGTCGATCCTAATGAGTTAAGTCAAATTCGACAAAAGATATTAAGTCTTGCTGATAAACATCAATTTGTTCCAGATGATTTTGCCACCATGAGCTTAATGGAGTCAGATGGCTTAAATCCACGCGCAAGCAATGGAAATTGCCACGGCATTATTCAATTTTGTGATGGCAGCAATCGCGGAGCTGCTAGCGTAGGTTTTAATGGTAATGCAAAAGATATTTTGCGGTTATCCGTATCCGAGCAGTTAGATCTCGTAAATAACTACTTCGATAAAACAAAACTCAAGGACCAAAGAAAAGGTCCTGCTTCACTCGATGATTTATATCTAACCATTTTGTCTCCGGCAGTCAGAGGCGAGAAGAGAGCGCATGCGCCTCTTCCTATCGCAGGTCGTCAAGCCAACATCCTCTATGAAGGACGTGATCCAAACAATGCGATCACACGCAATTCCATATTGAATGGGCTACGTCATAACGCACGACAGAGGCTAAGTACGACCGTCTCTTCGTTAACGGCTGTATCGGAATAGAGAATTTAAAAGGGCTTATACATCAAGGTGTTGAATTAGCCGGCGGCGAAGTTTTGCCACCGTCTTAAGAACGGCTTTCGGCAAGCTTTTGCCACCGGAGGCGAAATAAAACCGGTTTCACTGGCAATCCGTATTGACGGATTGCTTGGCATAAACCTTGCATATGTCGGCATGACAGCTGGAAACTTTAATGACTAGGTGAGATTAAAACCTCAAAAAACCAAGTTAGCACGGGAGGTAAAGATGAATTTACTAGAACGAACCATGGGTGTTCATGAAAAAGCACTGCGCGTACGTAATGAGCGCATGGAGCTGCTCGCCCGCAATATCGCTAACGGCGATACCCCGCATTTCAAAGCCAGAGAACTCGATTTTAAAGTGGTGATGAGTCAAGCGAAGTTTGAACAACCCATTAACAGTACGCATAACAATCATTTTGATTTTGCAGATGAAAGCGTGAATACCGATGGACTGCGTTATCGCGTGCCATTCAATGCATCAATCGACGGCAACACAGTTGAGATGACAGTCGAGCAAGCGAAATACGGTAAAGCAGCAGCAGATTATCAAGCTACTTTGTCATTTCTTGAAAGTCGCATATCAGGCGTGCGTAAAGCCTTACGAGGGGAGTAATAGTTCATGCCTATAGATAGTATTTTTGGAATTGGTGGTACTGCACTGAATGCGCAGTTAATTCGTATGAATACCACTGCATCAAATCTAGCCAATGCAGGTACCACTGCACCAAATGAACAAGAAGCGTTCAAAGGTAAGCGGGTGATTTTCAAAGCATTGATGGATGATGAAATGACGCATGCTGGCGCACCTTATGTCGGTGGTGTGAAGGTAGACAAAATCGTGGATGACAAACGTCCGATTCCTAAATTGTATGACCCAAATAATCCGTTGGCAGACAAAGAAGGTTTTGTTTATCAGTCGAATGTGAATGAAGTGACAGAAATGATTGATTTGATGGCCGCATCGCGTTCGTATCAAAACAATGTTGAAGTCGTTAACACTGCGCGTGAATTAATGATGCGCACCATAGACATTATTAAAGCTTAAGGAAAATTATCATGGCCATCACTTCGACAGTGGATACCACCAGTAGCACGGTGCCATCGAATATTAAGACCACCACACAAGCTAAAAAAGAAGCAGAAGATGCTGTCTTAAATGGTGATGGCGGTGCGATGGGGCAAACAGCTTTTCTGACATTGTTTACAGCACAATTGAAAAGCCAAAATCCATTAGATCCTATGGATAACACGGCCTTCGTTTCGCAGTTAGCGCAATTCTCACAATTAGAAGCTACTACCAAGATGTCAGATTCAATGTCTAGCTTGGTGAAGACCATGTCCACAGATCGTATGACTTCAGCGGCATCGCTGTTAGGTAAAAAAGTGTCATTAGCTGATGGTCAAGCAATGGTTGCCAATAGCGCGGGCGTTGATGGTGTTGTTTCATTACCGAGTGATGTGGATTCTATTTCACTCAAAGTATTTTCTGCATCAGGACAACTGGTACGTACTGGCAGCATAGGCGCGCAGAAGAAGGGCGAGTTCCCATTCACATGGGATGGTAATGATGATGCAGGTAACAAAGTCGCAGATGGCAAATACAGAATCGAAGCGACTACATTGAAATTTGGAAAAGAAAGCAAAGTCCCAGTCTCAACACTCGCCACTGTGAAAGGTGTTTCAACCGATGCAGTGACAGGCGATATGAAAGTTGATGTAGGTAATAACACGACCATGAGTATGTCGGAAATTAAACGCATTGGTAATTAAGCGCAGACTCATCACTAAAGAACAGAACACAAGTCCACACGAAATTCAGGAGAAGCACACATGTCTTTTTATACCTCATTAACTGGTTTGAATGCCGCCACCTCTCAGCTCTCAGTCACCAGTAATAACATCGCCAACGTGGGCACCACAGGTTTCAAGCGTTCACGCGCTGACTTTGGTGACATCTTTGCGACTTCTCCTTTGCAGAAAGCGTCTTCTGTTATTGGTCAAGGTGTGGCACTTAAGCAGGTGAGTCAGGAATTCAGTCAAGGTAACATTCAATTCTCAGCGAACTCATTAGATATCGCGATTACCGGTGATGGTTTCTTTCCATTGAAATCAGCGGATGGCTTGCAAGATATTTTTACCCGTAACGGTACCTTCATGTTGAACGACTCCTATAACGTCGTTAACTCAGCAGGACAGGCATTGATTGCAGCAGCAGTTGACTCCTCTGGTAAAGCAGACTTAGATAACCTTTCTAAATTACTGATTCCACGTAAAACCAGTGGTGATGCAGTCGCTACTTCAGAAATTCAACTCGGTTTGAATTTTCCATCCGATGCACAAGTACCTACACTGCCTTTTGATCGTAATGATCCAACAACCTATAATAAAACCACAGCTGTCACTGTTTATGATGCAGGTGGTAATGGCTACTTAGCGACAGTTTATTATCGTAAAACGCAAGTAGCTAGCCCTGACGATCCTTCCAATAAATGGCAGACCTATGTCTTCATTGGGGACACAAAATTACAAGAACTCTTAATTCAATCTACGGATAAAAGTGGTGATAAGCAGTATGTCAATAAATATGGTGAGATTCGTGCTGAAGCCGATATTCCACCGCAAGATATCGCACGCGGTGTAACAAAATTATTTAACTTGGATGATTTAAAAAATCCTCTTGCTTCTTCCGCGGCCAGTGTCAGTGGTACAGCATTACCACCATTACTCACTAATGAATGGAAAAATGCTATTTCATTTCCAGCCAAGATTAATCAATTATTAGAAGATGGTACAGCGGGTGAGATTACTTATCCTACCACCGCGGGTGCAGGGTCTTATATATTCGACGATGGTATTGCGCCAGCTTATACCGAAGAAAATCTACCAGATTTAGTCGCTGCAATTAATGGCGATTTAGAATTTCCTCATGATTATGTGGTTTCACTAAATCCTACTGGTGATGCATTAGTCGTCGTTGTGAAAGATGGTGGCACCTTAGCACCCCCTCCAACAGTGACCGCAATCCCTGCTGAAGAAATCATATTTAGCAATGCAACGCAAGCACCAACTGCTGATACTACAGATGGAACGGATGTAGTCAATGAACAAGCAACAGTGACGTTTACTGCGTTGCAAGCTGGTGACACCGTTACGATCGATACGATGACACTCACTGCAACGGCTGCAATGACTGGAGTAGAAGTCGCAGCAGCTTTTAAAGCAGGTACTGCAGGTAGTAAAGGTACATTTTCTGGTGCATTAGAAAATTGGACTATGGCTACACCAACCGGTGCTGTTGGTGTGTTTACCGCGGTTGATCCTGGTCCAGTTGCAAATTTAGCACTTTCTTCAACCGCTGAATTAGATGCACCTGTTGTAACTGATTTTTCTGCAGGACAGGCACAACAATCTACCTTTACCTTTGCTTCACTCGCAAATGGTCAATCTGTGACGATTGCTGGTTTAACCTTTACCGCGACTGGTGTAGTCAGTGATACAGACTTAGCAGATGCTTTTGCGAATTTAGCAGATGGTACTCTCGCAGCAGGTGCTACGACAGCAGCGCAGACAGCGAATCCAACACTAGCAGGATCATTTACTGCAGGTACGCTTACAGGTTGGTCTAGCACTGCTGCTATCACGGGCACTTTACAATTTACTTCTACTGCCAATAGTTCAACCGCTATCACTTCCGCAGTAACAGGTGGTGCTACCCTAGCAGCTCCATCAGTTGATCAAGTAGGTGCTGCGCCTACCAATGAAATCAATACAGTCACATTCAAGCCAATGGTGGCGGGTGACACCGTGACGGTTGCTGGTTTAACCTTTACTGCTACGGGTGCGGTTATTGCGAATGACGTTGCGCGAGCATTTTCTGGTCTGGCAATGAATAGTACTGCTGCTCAAGCAACTACTATTGCAAAAGCAGCAAATTCAACATTAGCAGGTAGCTTTACAACAGGTTCGTTAGCCGCTTGGGCAACCACGACTGCTACTGCATCAGGCGCTACGCTAGCTTTCACTGCAGCGACTAATGCTGATGTCACAGATATTTCTACTGCGCGTGCTCTAGCTACTATCGCAGTTGATTCTATAGGTAACATCGTTGGTGAAGAAGAAAGTGTAGTATTAACTTTCAAAGATATGAAGGCAGATGATGAGGTTACTGTTGCTGGCTTGACGTTTAAAGCGAGTGAAGCAATAACTGCCGCAGATGTTGCACTTTTATTTGCTGATTTAACCGACGGCATGTCTTCATCAGATTTACCAGACACTCTACTGGGTACATTTACTGGTACGTTTGTTGGCTGGTCTTCAGGAACAGCAGATGCTAAGACAATTACCTTAACATCCACCGATGCAGCTAACGTAGAAGATATTGATGTCAGCTTCTTACGTCCAAACGTAGATTCGATAATTGAATACGCAAAAGTAGAGGGTGCAAAGTCCTATTCATTTAATGATGGCACTACGACATTTACGGCCAGTACATTGAAATTGTTGGCAGTTGAAATAACCAAAGCCAATGCAACGCATCCTACTTACACAGCAACGTATGACACAGTGACTGGTAATCTCAGTGTTATTAAGGTTGATGATACTGCACCTGATATTACGGTCACTGCATCCTATGCAGCAGCAGCAGCTATTACCTTTGATTTGAATGTAGATGGTTCCTCACAAGATATCAAAATCGATTTAAGTTATTTGCAAGATCTCACGGCTGAGAAAAAATATACAGGTGTGGAGCTCGCACGTGAAATCACCAATGTGATCAACAAATCTTATGGTGATGAGCGTTATTTCGATTTTAGTTCTTTATCTTCAACAGCAAATCCTGATACAGCAAGTCTGTTCAAGATTTCTACGGATAATGGTACTGAACATGTTATTTCTATTACACAAAATCCTGACCCAACCATCGGTGATGTCACCGATTTAAAAGCAGTCACCATTACTGACTCAGTCGCAATACTGCAAAAGAAAATTCATGATGTTTTCAACCAACCTGGCGATCCAGAAATCACAGTAGGTTACAACCCAGTTAAACGTTCATTCACATTCAAAGCATCGAATGATGCAGTGATTTCTTTGCAAGCGCCTGGTCAAATTAAGAATGAGTTATTTGATTTGCCAACTGCAAAAGTAGCCGTTGATCCTTTGACAGGCACCTACGGCGCCACCGTGACGCCAAATGGCGGCACGATTCTGGATCCATTAGATCATCGCTATGGTATCAATGTCACCTTTGAAGAAACTAGCGGTACCTTTAATATTTCATCGAGCTCGACTGGTGATACTTCGAGCATTAAGATTTCTAATGCAAGCTCTTTAGCTAGCGCATTATTTGGGTTTCCTCAAGGTGTTGATGGTGTGTCAACAGATACTTCATCTACTCCATTGCGTGGTATTACTTCCGAGCCTGCGATATTAAACGGCAATACGATTGGTATTAACCTCGACAATAAATTCCGTGTTGATGGCTCTAATAATCAGTTCGTTGTCACCGTTGATAACGTGACCAGTTTGATTGAAATGCCACAGCGTTCGGATTACAACATCGAAGAATTCCGACAAGATTTGGAACGCCGTATTAACTCACTCGCTGATGGCTTTGGTCGTACAGTGAATGGTGTGAAGGTAGGTATAAGTACAACACCAGGCACCAATAATAAATACTTTACTTTCACCACAGGTACCACTGGTGATAACTCATTCTTAAAAGTGTCTGCTAACAGTATTTGGGGTTTAGCTAATATTGAAAGTGCACGTGGTAGCACCAGCCGTTGGTTGGAGCCTAAGCAAGCGATGAATGGTGATGGCTTCCCACTGTATGTAGACCGTGATGGTTTGGAGACCTCAGATCCTGGTGCGTTTTCAGAAGATGAAACCCGTGAACTGTGGTCACCTATTTTCTTAGACAAAGGTGAGTTGACCTTTGATACCGGCGGTAATTTGAAGTCGCCAGAGACAGCAACCCAATTCAAGAGCACTACCATTGGTAATTCCGGTGCGACGTTGCAGTTCTCGATTGACTACGGTTCATCCACCCAATTCTCTTCACCATTCTCGGTGTTGAAACAAAACCAAAATGGTCGCCCAGAAGGTGATTTGATTGGTGTCGACATTGCGGATGATGGATTGGTATCAGCCAGTTATTCAAACGGTAATCAAAAATCACTAGCAAAAATCATTCTGGTGAACTTCGCTTCACCAACTGGTTTACGTCAGATTGGTGACTCCAGCTACTACTCCACCTCGAAATCAGGTGATGCGAAATTCGGTGAAGCCGGTGCCGCAGGCTTTGGCACGGTTCGTGCTGGTGCTAGGGAAAGAGCGAACGTCGATTTAACGACAGAGCTGGTGGAATTGATTACAGCACAACGTAATTTCCAGGCCAATGCGAAGGCGATTGAAACCAACAATACGCTGACCCAAGCCATTATTAACATCCGTAGTTAAGGATAGAAAGCGTAGTTAAGGAACCGACATGGATCGCTTGATATTTACCTCGCTGGCTTCGATTAATGAGCGTCGCCTCTTGCGCGAACAGCTCAATAACGAACTGGCGAATATCTCGACTGTCGGTTTTAAACGCAGCTTTGATAGTGCTATGACCGCTGTGAAAGCAGAGGGTGACGGTTTTGACTCACGTATCCAACCGTTTATTCAACAAAAGGATGCAGTCTCTATGGCGCCCGGTACCTTAATGGCAACCGGTCGTTCTACTGATATTGCCATCAATGAAAAAGGTGTGTTGGGCGTATTAGGTAAAGACGGCACCTTAGGTTTTACACGTCGTGGTGACTTAAGTGTGAACAGTCAGGGCGTGTTGGAAAACGGTGCCGGCAATGTGGTGTTAGGGCAGGCAGGTAATCCCATCACGATACCGTCTGGCTTTGATGTCACGATCACCAAAGAAGGTGACATCTATGCACGTGACTTGAATCAACCAGGCGTACAGCCATCGGTTTTGATCGATAGATTGATGTTACGTGACTCTAGCCGAATGACGTTTGAACGTCGTGAAGATGCCTTGATGCGTCCACAACCAGAATTTAGACAACCGAACGGTGATTTTGTTAACGGTCCTTTACCCGTCACTGTCACACCACAAGCACTCGAGAGCAGTAATGTCAATCCAGTGATTGCCGTTGTGAGATTAATTGATTACACCCGCTCCTTTGAATCGCAAATTCGATTCATTAAAGAAGCGAAGTCGCTAGATGAATCTGGCATGAGTATGTTGAAGTCACGTTAATTGCGTGCATGAATAGAATTAAAGGAGAGTAAGCCATGGATGCAGCAATGTGGGTAGCTAAGACAGGTCTGGATGCGCAACAAACGCGTCTAACTGTCATCTCGAATAACCTTGCTAACGTCAGCACAACAGGCTTCAAGCGCGACCGCGCGGTATTTGAAGATCTCTTGTATCAAAACGTACGTCAAGCCGGTGGTCAGACTGCTGCTGCGACACAAATGCCAACTGGTTTGATGCTTGGTACGGGTACTCGTATTCTAGCAACGGAAAAAAATCATTCGCAAGGCAACATGATCAACACCCAAAACGCACTCGATATGGCGATTGCAGGTGAGGGTATGTTCCAAATCACACAGGCTGACGGCACGATTGCCTATACCCGTGATGGTTCATTCAAATTATCTAATACAGGACAGTTAGTCACCGGTAATGGTCAGCCTTTACAGCCTGCGATTGTTGTTCCTGCCAATGCTTCTTCTATCACTATTGGTGAAGATGGTCTGGTCACAGCTGAACTATTTGCAGGTGGTGGTGCGCAGCAGATTGGTCAAATTCAGATTGCGCGTTTTGTCAATGCATCAGGTCTACAGCCATTAGGAAATAACTTATTTAAAGAAACGATTGCCAGTGGTGCGCCTGCATTACTCAATCCGGGCACACAGGCAGCCGGCAAAATTAAGCAAGGTATGTTGGAAGCTTCGAACGTGAACGTCGTAGAAGAAATGGTCAACATGATTGAAACCCAGCGTGCTTATGAAATTAACTCAAAAGCGATTTCTGCTGCCGACGGCATGCTGCGCTTCTTGAATAACAACATGTAATCCAAGTCACTTACTGGAGATAAGGTAATGAAAAAAATATTCGCGCCTATGGCGCTGCTAGGAATAGCCATGCTCACAGCATGCTCCGCTCCTATGCCAATAGCACATACGCCTGCATTTGCACCGGTGGTTCCAGTGGCTCGCGATAAATCTAAATTGCCAACAGGTGCAATTTTCGCCAGCACTAATACCGATATGTGGCAAGCACGTCGTCGTGATTATCAAGTCGGCGACATTATTACCGTCTTACTTGATGAATCGACACAAGCTGCCAGAACTTTAAATAATGAAACAAGTCGTGAATCAACTAATGATGCAGTACCAGCAGGATTAAATACTGCGATCTCGGGATTAGGTGGTATCGGTAACATTACAAATGGCATTAACACCGCTGGCGCAAGTATTACCAATAAAGGTAGGGGCGTAGCAGATCAACGTGCTTCACTCTCCGGTTCTATTGCTGTCACAGTGACAGAAGTGCAAGAGAACGGAAACTTAGTGCTGCGTGGTGAAAAACAATTGTCACTTTCCGAAGGCGGTGAAGTGATTCAGGTATCCGGCATTATTCGTGCAGAAGATGTGAGTGCCAATAGCACCGTGTTGTCCCGTCGTTTAGCGAATGCACAAATTAGTTATCGCGGAGTAGGCGATTTAGCGAATGCAACGCGCTCAGGTTGGGGTACCAGTGCTTTACTAAAATTCTGGCCTTTCTAAGGATGACTAGCATGCGTTCATCCTCCTTATACCGACAACTACTCACGCTAGTCTGTGCATTTTCTTTTGCATCAGACGCAATGGCAGATCGTATTAAAGATCTCGCATCATTAGCTGCTGTTCGTACCAATCAATTGGTCGGTTACGGTATCGTGGTTGGTTTGCAAGGAACCGGTGACGGCACCGATGTCTTTACCGTACAAACAATCCGCGCCATGTTTAACAAAATGGGCGTAGGTATGGATGGCAATTTATCCGACTTCGAACGATCAGCTGCGGCAGCAGGACGAATTGATGTTAAAAATGTAGCAGCAGTGATGGTCACAGCAGAATTACCTGGCATGGCTAAACCTGGTCAGCGTATTGATGTCAATGTCGGTACCTTGGGTAAAGCGAGTAGCCTACGTGGTGGTACTTTAATTATGACGAGCTTGCGTGGTGTAGATGGTGAAGTGTATGCCTTAGCGCAAGGCATTGTTACTACCACCGGTATTGATGCTAGTGCTGCTGGTTCTAAAGTAGCGGTTGGTGTACCAACTTCAGCACGCATTCCTAACGGTGCAACAGTAGAGCGTATTGTTGATACACCATTTGAAAAAACAGAATTTGTGATGATGAATGTTCGTGAACAAGACTTCACGACTACAACCGCCATCGTTGCTGCAGTCAATAAAACTTTTGGTGCAGATACTGCACGTGCTTTAGATGGTGTATCGATCTCTTTACGCGCACCTGCTGATGCTTCACAACGTGTAGCTTTTATGAGTATGGTGGAAAATTTAGATGTGATTCCAGGTGAAGCACCAGCCCGTGTGGTGGTGAATTCTCGTACTGGCACTGTCGTCATCAGTCGTAATGTGAAAGTCACAGCGGCTGCTGTATCACACGGCACGATTTCAGTGTCGATTGCAGCAACCAATGAAGTGAGTCAGCCTAATGCATTCTCACAAGGTCAAACGGCAGCAGTTCAAAATGCCAACATCACAGTTGCTGAACCTAACAAGCCTATGATTTTATTCCAACCGGGTGTGGACTTGCGTCAGATCGTTGATGCAGTCAATCAGGTTGGTGCTTCTCCTTCCGCAATGATTGCCATACTCGAAGCTTTAAAAAGTTCTGGCAGCTTGCGTGCAGATTTAGTGGTGATTTAAATGGCTGAAATCTCGAACAATCCTCAGTCATACATGGACTTTGCTGGTCTGGGTAACCTGCGTGGTCAGGCATCGCAGAAAAATGGTAAAGCAACCAAAGAGACGGCGACACAGTTCGAGGCCATGATGATTCAGATGATGCTTAAGTCTATGCGTGAATCGATTGAGAAAGATGATCTCATGGGCAATTCAGAAGCGACTAAAACATTTGAAGAAATGTATGACAAAGAATTGTCAGTCGCGCTAGCGAAAAAAGGCTCGATGGGTGTAGCTGATATGTTAGTTAAGCATATCAATCAAGCTGAACTCGCTGCAGAACAAGCCAGAGAACGTAATAACAATCCACAGCCACAACAAGCATTGCAGTTAAATCCACCGCAGCAATCCTTGCCGGTGAATCAATCGCAGCCATCGATTCCTTTGATTCGTCCAGAAAAATTTTCGGTGAAACCTGAAGGTGTTAGCAAAGTTGGAGAGCTCGATAAATGAGCGATATCTTCAACATTAGCAGTGCTGCGGTTTCTGCGTATCAGCGCACCTTAGGCACAGTCAGTAATAACATTGCTAATGTCGGCACTGAAGGCTACGTACGTCAAGAGAGTAAGCTGGAAGAAAATCCCTCTGCGTTGAAGGGCAATGTATATTTAGGTACGGGAAGTAATTTTGCAGGTGTGCGACGTGCTTATGATGAATTTTTAGAACAAAATCTGCGTAACAGTAATAGTGATGTCGCTACACAAGAGCCTTTAGTTACTTACACTAATCGTGTGGTTGATGTATTGGGTAGTGAGACAGTTGGGTTGCCACCGGCAATGGATAAGTTTTTTGCATCGGCACGTTCTTTATCAACCGATCCTTCTTCCACCATTTTACGTGGACAGTTTTTGCGTGATACCGAAGGCTTAGCAGACCGTTTTCATCAACTCTCAGATCAGCTAGGTGCGATAGAGCTAGAAACGCGTGAATCAATTAATGGCAAGATCGATAAAATCAATAATCTCTCTAGCCAGTTAGCGGTAGTAAACCGTCAATTAGCAGGAAAGAGTCTCTCAGAATTACAGCCACCTGAATTACTTGATCAACGTGATCGTTTGCTCAATGACTTATCTAAGTTAGTAAAAATTTCTGTCTCTACCACTGCCAATGGGTCGGTGAATGTAGGTATAGGCTCTGTTACTGGTTCAGGCTTAATTTTGAATGGTCAGAACACATTACAAATCGGTGCACAATTTGATGTGGCTGATATGGGGCGTTTTACGATTGTAGGTGATCCTTTCGGTAATGCTGAACCTATCATTGGGGTAGGTAATGGTGAGTTAGGTGGCTTAGTTAATTTTCGTGAGCAGGTATTACAACCTTCAGTTGAAAACTTAGATTTTTTAGCAAAGACCTTAGCCAATGAAGTCAACGCAATACAACGCAGTGGAATTGATACCCATGGTGAGTTAGGAAAAGACTTATTCGTTATTACAACAGTTGATCGAACAGACAAGGCCAGCGGTGCAGTCACTCAAATTAATAGGGCTGCAGAAGGTTTAAAAGTTGCGATCACAGACACAACACGAATTGCGGCAGGTGCACGTTTTCGTGTGATTGAAAATGAAAAGAATTTATCTGGTGTAGATGCCGTACTAAGCTATGCGCCTTCCTATACCAGCAACACAAATGTTAAGCCTCTATCTCAGGTTATTAAAAATAATCCTGATCCTAGTGCAGGTATCGCTGCGCCAGAAAATTTATTGTTAGGGCAACTCACACAAGGTAGTGATAACTGGACATTGTATTTAGATAACGCTAGCGATCAGCAGCAAATTCAAGTCTTTACGCGTGATGGCCGTCATTTAATCGGTTCGCCGCTGAAAGATGACCCTGAAGATCCAGACTACAACATGTTGAAATCCATCGTCAAAACTGAAAATGGTTTTGTACCTGGTACAACTTATTCTAAAGAGTATCTAAATCTTTCAGATCAATCAGGCTATAAACAGCTGAATGTATTTTATGGATTAAAAGCAGAGCCTTCTACCCATTATGCGCAAGATGCAGCGTTTACCGATACACATTCTGTTTTTCCTACTGCGAATCTGAAAAATGTTACTAAAGGATTGACCATTCCTGCAGGTTTGCAGTTAATTCCAGCTCAAAGTTACACCATTAATGGCAAAGTATTACCAGCATTAACACCAGGTACTCCAGCTAAAGCAGACACTATTGAAGCTAGTGATATGGTGACTTGGATAAATCGTGCAACCAAAGGAATGACACCCGCAGTCACCGCCAGTGCAGTGACACAAGCACGCACCTCACTTGCTAACATTGACCTCAATAAAGCATTAACAATTAATGGTGTACAAGTTTGGAAGGGTGCTGATGATACTAGTTCCGATGTGAATGGTGATGGTATTGTAGATTTCGATGATTTTATAAGCGCTATTAACAATCCACCTGGCCCTACCGGCGTCAGTGCAGCGATAGATGAAGCTAGTGGCGAACTAGTCATCAGCAATGATACTGGTGCAGATATAAAAATTGACAATCCAGGTGCTGAGACAGGTAATGCATTAACTGCAGATGCTCAAATCTATAAAGGTCAGTTACAGCTTATTAGTGAAGGTGAAATCACGCTAGGTTTTGGACCTAAAGGCAAAGTCGGTGATTTAGATCCATTAAAGAGCGCATTAGGCGAGCCACTAGGAAAATATTATGTCGCCGTATTACCTGTCGTTCCACTGAATGCGGAGATGGTAGGCAGCACGATTCCTGCAGGTCTGCGTTCAATCGCTGGTAGCGCTCTTATATTAAACAACATCATACTCAATAGTTTGCCTGATACAGGTAAAGACTTAACTGCTAGCGATATCGCGACGTGGATTAATTCGCAAACTGAAGGACAGATGACGCCTGCTGTAACAGTCACTGCATCAAATATTATAAAAACACCGGCAGGGTTAGTATCACTAGCCTCGAGTTTGAAAATTAATGGCGAGTTGGTATGGCCAGGTAACGGTTCGGCTAGTTTGGAAGAGATGCTTTTATCGATTAACAGCGCCGATGTTGGTGTCAGTGCAGCCTTGGATAATGCTGGCAACATAGTGATTCGCAATGAATCAGGCGACGATATTACTTTTGCTTCGAACGGTAATCGTAATGCATTGGGTATGGCGAATGGCACCTACAAAGGTAGCATTAGTTTGTCATCTGAAGCTGAAATAAAAATGGGCTTTACCAGTGGTGGAACACCTGCTGAATTAGCTAAGTTAGGACTACGTACTGGTATCTACATTGAAGGTCCGGTACCTGAGGATTTATTAGTCTTTGTGGTGGGTGAGGGAAATGGCACCGTGTCAGGTAGTTTTGATGCGAGCCTAAAAGATCCTGCTGCGATTGATGCTGCACGTATTGATAGTTTACGTGCACAAGAGTTTGAAGTGAATTTCACTAGCGATACTCGTTATCAAATCACGTGGAAAAATCCTGAGAATAATATAGAGACCGTGTTGGCAGAACGTAACTACGATCCGCAAATAGGTATTAATTATCAGGGCTTACAACTACGCTTATCTTCTGCACCCATTAAAGGCGATAAGTTTCTGATTGATGGTAATCAGGATGGTATAGGCAATAACCAAAATATTTTAGAGATGGTGGCGCTTGAGTCGAAAGTTGTCATTGGAGGCGCAAATGGTGCCACGCTGTCAGAAGCCTATGAAGAGCAGTTAAGTAAGGTAGGTAATGTTGCAGACCAAGCTAAGGTTGCACAAGCCGCATTAGAAGTCGTGAATCAACAAGCTATAGAAAATAAAGACAAAGTATCAGGTGTGTCCTTAGATAGTGAAGCAGCAGATTTAATTCGTTATCAGCAGGCTTATCAAGCATGTGCAAAAGCAATGCAAGTGGCGAGTCAGTTGTTTGATTCTATTTTGCAAAGTACTTAAAGCGGGAGTAGTTCATTATGCAAATCTCAACCAATCAAATGTTTGATAAAGCCATCGCACAGATGGGTAAGACCAAAGATCGATTGGGTCAAGTGCAACTACAGCTTTCTACGACTAAATCGGTTATTAAACCTTCTGATTCACCGGATAAAACCACAACGATTACACGATTACAATCCGCGATTACACGTCAAGATAGCTACGTCTCTACGATTAAAAGCACTATGAATAAGTTGAGTCTGCAAGAAACAGCACTCAAAAGTTCAAGTAATATTTTAGTTCGCATGAAAGAACTGGCGATTCAGTCAGCGAATGACACTATGTCACCACAAAATCGTAAAGAGATTGCGATTGAAGTGGCAGGATTACGCGATCAGATTCGTTCATTAGCAAATACCCAAGATGAAAATGGTACCTACATATTCTCAGGCAGCCGAGTGGGTACGCCTGCTTATGGGACTAATGTTGATGGTCAAAGACCGTATCAAGGTGACCAAAGCATCGGTTATGTGCCAGTGGGAGCGCAGCGCGAGATCGATACGAATCGCTCGGGTACTCAGGCATTTTCTCGCATCATACGTAGCGACCTACAAGGAAATAAAGAAAGCGTAGGTTTTTTTGAAGTCATGGATGATTTTGTCAGTGCATTGTTGAATAACAAGCCTGCAGAAATTCAGCGTAGTGTGGGTGAACTCGACATTGCCCAATATGGTATGACAGAAAGTATCGCAAATGTCGGTTCCGGTATCAACGTACTGCAATCCCAACAGTCAGTTGCCGAAGAAAATATTTTGCGCATTAAGACCACCTTATCGGATGTGAAAGATGTGGACTACACGCAAGCAATTACGCAAATGAACAAAGATTTATTAGCGTTAGAAGCTGCGCAGAGTAGTTTCTCTAAAATTTCGCAATTGAATTTATTTGACTACATACGTTAATCATGCAGAAAAGTAGAGCTCAATATTTTTTCGTTGCGGACGATACTGTGCTTGATAAAGCACATTCGCCTTTTTTAATAAGTCAGGAATAGTCATGGCTACCACGGGTGTTAGCAGTACATCGACCACGAGTGCTAGTGACGCTGCTGCAGCTGCATCAAAGGCAGCAGTCAAACAAAACATTATCAAAACCTTGGGCGCTGGCTCGGGTATAGACACGTCTGCCTTAGCACAGAGCTTGGTAGATGCTGAGCGTATACCTGCTGAAGATGCGATCAATACAAAAATTACCAAAAGCGAAGCGAAAATTTCCGGCTATGCGGCGATAAGGTATTCAGCCAATGAGTTAAAAAATGCGTTTAGCGGTTTAAATGATGTCAGTGACTTTAATAGTCTTGCGGTCAGAAATAGCAACACCGCAGCCTTTGGTGTCACAACCAGTTCGTTTGCTTCTTTGGGTGATTATCAGATTGATGTCAGGACTTTGGCACGACCACAGCGAGCAGTGTCGGATGGTTTTGCTTCGCCTAGTACAGCGCTCTCTGCTAGTGATTTCGTACTGAAATTAGCCATACATGGTGGAACAGCGACTGATATCGCAATTGCTGCTGATAAAAGTGCACCAGCTGACATGGTTGATGCGATTAATGCTGCAGGCTTAGGTGTCACAGCTCAGTTGGTGAATACTGGCGACAACAGTGGTGCGTCGTATAAATTTATTTTGACGGGAACCTCGGGTGAGCTGCAAGACTTCACGCTAACCAGTGATGATGGATCAGGAACGCCAGTGGCTGGCCTCGACTTCAACACTGACGCACCACTACAAACTGCAACTGATGCCTCGGTAATCATAAACGGTGTGACTTTTACACGCAGCACAAACACTATAGGTGATGCGGTAAGAGGTGTAACGCTGGATCTTTACTCGACCACGAGTACGGCTGCTACAGTGAATATGACGCGTGATACTTCAGCGTTGAAGGAAAAATTTAAGACCTTGGTGACGGCTTACAACGATGCCCTAAGTATGATGAATGTATTGGGTGATCGTAATTCGACAGTAGAAGAATATGGCGGTTCACTATTCGGTGATTCAACCGTTAGAACCATGAAGTCTATGTTTCGAGACATGATATTAGGTGCCTCCACCACACCAGGTACGAATGCAACGTATTTGTGGCAAGCCGGTATTAATCTAACTAAAGATGGTCCTATCGAGTTAGATGAAACGAAATTAGATGCCGCACTGACGGGTAATTTCGACAATGTTGTCGAAATGATGACGGGAAATGAGCAGAGCTTAACTTCCTTTAGTACGGATCCAGCCGGTATCGCTGGTGAAGCAGTGCGTAAGTTGACTAAACTGGTTGCGACTGATGGCGTATTAACTAAGCAAACTGACTCGACTACAACTCAGATAGATCGCTATAAAAAAGATTTAGAGGCTCTGAGTGACAGAATGGATAAGTTATTAAAACGCTATCAAAGTGATTTGGGTGCAATGGATACCTTTGTTAGTCAGAGTACGAGCACTAGAAATAGTCTTAAACAAACTTTTGAAAGCATGAGTAATTCGAATAAGAATTGATGATTTAACATCATGACTGAATCTCTCAGTCTGTTTAGTATGGAATAAAGCGCTCGTCATAGAGTGCTTTTTTTTAACCAAAAAATTACTTATTAATTAACATTATCAAGCTCACTTAATATATGAGCATAAAACTAATCATGCATGAATAGAAAATAGCACTAAATTGGTGCAGAGAGTATGAATATATAT
>JBEDCU010000155.1:0-23914 GCA_041176585.1 Pseudomonadota bacterium | reverse complement strand
ATTATATTCAGATCAAGATTTTTTAAATCATAGTGAATCTAATTCTCTTGAAATTTCAATTCCTCATATTTATTCTCGCTCTTTTATTCAGCACGATGTATGGCAATTAAAAAATAATGCTGCTGCACGCAATTATGAAGTCGCTCTGGATAGAAGTTCTTATGAAACTCACTTTTATAATCAACAGCGGATTGCTGCAGTCATCATAGGATTTCAGGAAAAATTTTTTATGGAGCATCCCGTTGCTACGCCAGCTGGATTTAGAAAATTTCTTGAAGCATCATTAGAGAAGATACTAACTGAGGCAGAATTTGATACGTCACCTTATCGTTGCAAAATAACTGATCCTAGCGATGACAGCTTTATTCATGGTTATGGAAAATATTTACTTTACGGCGATGATAATGAGGGCGCTCCCTTTTGCCTGCAATATTTTCATTTTGCACCCGGTCAGAAAACACCTTTACACGACCATCCCGTGGCTTGTGTTTCTTTAGTGGTGAAGGGGCAAATTGTAGAAAGACATTATCAAGCAGTGTCTGCTACTCAAGCGCGCAAAACACAGATCACTCACCGTGATTATTTTGATAGGAAGCGTATTCTTGATTTGAGTGCACCGAATATTCATAGCTTGAAAAATAAACAAACTAGCCATGCTGGATCGGTACATTTTTATTACATGGATGGCGATGTGACTAGTCGTGCAGTGAAAACGATTTATCAAAAAGCGCCGCAGAACGGTTTTCCTGTCATCAGAAATTTGCAATAAACGCTTAAGTACACGTGGCTACAAAAAAACTGAAGCAAAACTGAAGTAAAACTTTGTAAAAAACCAAACAAAAAGGCCGATATCGTTTCCGATACCGGCCTTGATTTGGCGTCCCCACGGGGATTCGAACCCCGGTACTCACCGTGAAAGGGTGATGTCCTAGGCCTCTAGACGATGGGGACATAAACTTGTCCGTGCTGCTGACCTATTACTGACCGATTACTTATTTATTACTGACTTATTAAAACCGCACTGCACCTCGATTGTAGCTCAGTGGTGGAGGTAAGCGGGATCGAACCGCTGACCTCTTGCATGCCATGCAAGCGCTCTCCCAGCTGAGCTATACCCCCTTTTGCAGAAGCGGGATTATAGCCGAGTTTATTCCAGTCTGTAAATCGCTAACACTGCTTTCCTAATCAGCATCAGCATCTACAAGCATTACAAACCCTGACTGAGTCTGCTGATTACTGTTTCACGACCCATCACGGTCAACACCACATCAACCGAAGGTGTTTGTAATTGTCCCGTTAAAAGTAGTCGTAATGGCATCGCTAATTGCGGCATTTTTAACTGATGATCTGCAAGCACTTGTTTAATCGCTGCTGATAAGGCTTCTTTATTCCATTCCACTGTGCTGCATGCTGTACTAAATGCTTGCAGCGCTGGCAAAATCGCAGGGGTAAGATGCTGCGTCATTAGTGCGGCATCAGGTTTGGGCTCACGATAAAACAGCATGGCAGCATCGGCTAATTCATTGATGGTGTTTGCACGGTCTTTGAATAACTCCAATACTGTTTCTAGTGCAGGTGCGCCATCAAACTGTGCGCCTTCACGCATCAGCACTGGCTTGGTCAAGCTTGCTAATTTTGCGTTATCGGTTTGTTTGATGTAGTGATTATTCACCCAACCTAGTTTTTCATGATTGAATTGCGCAGGCGATTTCGTTAAATGGTCGAGATCAAACCAACTACAAAACTGCTCCATGCTGAAAATCTCATCATCACCATGACTCCAACCTAGGCGCGCTAAATAATTCAACATGGCTTCTGGGAGATAGCCTTGCTCTGGATAGTCCATCACACTCACAGCACCATGACGTTTCGAGAGTTTTTCTCCATCCGATCCTAAGATCATGGGCAAGTGGCCATAGATAGGCAGGGTTCCACCCAAAGCACGCAAGATATTGATTTGTCGCGGTGTGTTGTTGACGTGATCATCACCACGAATCACGTGGGTGATTTTCATGTCCCAATCATCTACCACCACACAAAAGTTGTAAGTCGGTGTGCCATCTGGACGTGCAATGACAAGATCATCCATTTCGCGATTAGCAATAGTGATCACACCTTTGACTGCGTCATCCCAACTGACTTCACCATCAAGTGGATTTTTAAAGCGTACAACTGGCTTACGATCTGCTGGTACAGGAGGTAAGGTCTTACCCGTTTCTGGTCGCCACGTGCCGTCATAGCGCGGCTTTTCTCCGGCAGCACGCTGACGTTCACGCATGGCTTCAACTTCTTCAGGCGAGGCGTAGCAGTGATAGGCCGTTCCCTCTTTCAGCATTTGCGCAATCACTTCGCGATAGCGATCCATACGCTGCATTTGATAAAAAGGACCTTCATCATGATGCAAACCTAACCATTGCATGCCATCGATAATGGCTTGCACCGCTTCGGGTGTGGAGCGTTCAAGGTCGGTGTCTTCTATGCGCAAAATAAAGGTGCCGCCAAAGCGACGGGCATATGCCCATGCAAAGAGAGCGGTGCGCGCGCCACCTACGTGTAAATAGCCGGTAGGACTGGGAGCAAATCGAGTGCGTACGGTCATGTTTTGGGATCTAGAGAGCTTGAGCTAGTAACACAAGCATGGTAAGAAAACCGCTATTTTAGCCTTTGCAAGCACAAGCGCGATGAGGCATTCGCTCTGCACTGCTAAAATCCCTCTTTTATTCCACACCAAAGTTAGCAATGAGCGCCACATCATCTAGAAAGCTGTTCGTCACGACTGCTCTGCCTTACGCCAATGGGCCATTCCATATCGGTCACATTATGGAATACATACAAGCAGATATCTGGGTGCGTTTCATGCGACTGCGTGGCCATGAAGTGCATTTTGTAGGTGCCGATGATGCGCATGGTGCACCCATCATGATCGCAGCTGAAAAAGCCGGTGTCACGCCGCAAGCGTTTGTGGCAAACATCGCTGCCGGTCGTAAACAATATCTAGATGGTTTTCATATTGCGTTTGATAACTGGCATTCCACTGATGGTGAAGAAAATCATCAACTTTCAAAATTCATTTACCAACAGTTGCGTGATAAGGCAGGTTTGATCACGACGAAAACAATCGAACAATTTTTTGATCCGGTCAAGAACATGTTTTTACCGGATCGCTACATTAAAGGTGAGTGTCCTAAGTGTGGCGCGAAAGATCAGTATGGTGATTCTTGTGAAGTATGTAGTGCAGTCTATGCACCGACTGAATTAAAAAATCCTTACTCCACTCTGACTGGTGCGACTCCGGTGATGAAATCATCTGAGCATTTTTTCTTTCGTTTATCTGATGCGAAGTGCGTAGAATTTTTGCGTCAATGGGCTTTAGATCCACAGCGTCTACAACCTGAGGTTGCTAATAAGGCGCGTGAATGGTTAGAAGGTGATGCTGGCTTAGGTGATTGGGATATTAGTCGTGATGCACCCTACTTTGGGATTGAGATTCCAGACGCACCGGGTAAATATTTTTATGTATGGCTAGATGCACCGATAGGTTATCTCGCATCATTAAAAAATTATTTTCAAAAAACGGGGCGTGATTATGATGCCTTCATGGCTGATCCCGCGACTGAGCAATATCACTTCATCGGTAAAGACATTACCTATTTCCATACCTTGTTTTGGCCTGCCACTTTGCATTTTGCAGGTCTGAAAGTGCCAGACAATATTTTTGTACATGGCTTCATTACGGTGAGTGGTGAAAAGATGTCGAAGTCACGTGGCACGGGAATTTCGCCTCTGCGTTATTTAGATGTGGGTATGAATCCTGAATGGCTACGTTATTACATCGCTGCCAAACTGAGTGCAAAAGTGGAAGATGTGGATTTCAATCCTGAAGATTTTGTCGCTAGAGTGAATAGTGATTTGATAGGTAAATACATCAACATCGCTAGCCGTGCTGCTGGCTTTATCACGAAAAAATTTGATGGCAAAGTGAGCATGCAGTGGGCCACAGAGCAGGATACATTCCTCTCTTCCTTACGCCATGCCGGTGGTGAAATCGCTGCGTTATATGAAGCGCGTGAATATGGCAAAGCCTTACGTGCTGTGATGGATCAAGCTGATGCAGTGAATGTGTATGTGGATGCGAACAAGCCTTGGGAACTCGCTAAAGATGCTGCGAACAACGCGCGTCTGCAAGAAGTGTGTAGCCGCTTGTTGGAAGCCTTCCGTGTGTTGAGTATTTATCTCAAACCTGTCTTGCCTGCTTTGGCTACGCAAGTTGAAGCCTTATTAAACATTGCACCGCTGACTTGGGATGATGTGTCACGTCCTTTACCTGATCAACATGTTGTGAATGCCTATTCTCATCTCATGACGCGTGTGGAGAGCAAAATGCTAGATGATTTATTTGATGCACCTGAAACGCCTGCTGCAGCACCTGCTGCTACGGATATAGAAGCGATAGCTGCAGAAATCAAGATTGATGATTTTGCAAAAGTTGATTTGCGTATTGCAAAAATCGTTGAGTGTGCTCACGTAGAAGGTTCAGACAAACTCTTGCGCTTAACTTTGGATGTGGGTGAAGGCCGTATGCGTAATGTTTTTTCTGGGATTAAATCAGCCTATCAACCGGAGCAACTAGTTGGCAAGCTCACGGTATTAGTTGCTAATTTAGCACCGAGAAAAATGAAGTTTGGTGTTTCAGAAGGCATGGTCTTGGCCGCTTCAGCGCAAGATGAAAAAGCTGATCCTGGGATTTATATTTTAGAACCGTGGCCAGGAGCCAAGCCTGGCATGCGTATACGCTAGTCGCCATAACGGCCTAGCTAAGGCTTGCTTCTTCAGACTATTTGAAGAGGCAAGAATCCCTCTGCATTTGAGTCAAATCGAGCGGTGAAAGGAGTAGAATGCACCCCTCTACTTTTGCTTGATGCCATTACCATGAAATTTTCTGTCCAAAAAAGCGGCTATGTCTCTGAGATCTCACATTTCATCGCTGATTTAAAGAAAAAAGATCCTGCGTTAGAAGAAAAGCAACGTGCTGGCCGCGCAAGACTATGGGATAAAGCCCCTATCGACTTGGATGCAAAGCAACGCACACAAGAATCGCGCGTCAAACAAAAAGCCTACGTCTATCAAACAAAATAAGTCGCGCATTGAGCTGCACTTTTTAGAGCGACACTAACTAATACATCACACCGTGACTTCTGCCGAAACCGTTATTGACAGCACGCCCGAGATCGTTGATGGCGTTGCGTTTGCCAAGTTATATGGCGAGCCTCTGTTCAAACTACCAAATGATCTCTACATTCCTCCTGATGCACTGGAAGTGTTTCTGGAAGCGTTTGAAGGTCCACTCGATTTATTGCTGTATTTAATTCGTAAGCAGAATTTCAATATTCTAGACATCCCTTTAGCGCAAGTCACGCTGCAGTATCTGGATTACATTGAGCAGATACGTAAAAACAATTTAGAACTCGCTGCTGATTATTTATTAATGGCTGCCATGCTGATTGAAATTAAATCGCGCATGCTGCTGCCAGTGAAAAAAGGCGATACAGGCGAAGAAGCAGAAGATCCACGTGCAGAACTCGTACGTCGTCTGTTGGAATATGAACAAATCAAACTTGCTGCATTTGAAATCGATACATTGCCGCAAGTGGGACGTGATTTCATCCGAACTCAGATTTATATAGATCAAGCAGTTGTAACCCGTTGGCCAGATGTGAATGTGGTTGACTTACAAACGGCTTGGAGTGACTTACTACGTAGAGCCAAGCTGACCGCGCATCACACAATTACACGAGAAGAGTTGTCAGTGCGTGAACATATGACGTCGATTTTGCGTCGCTTGCAATCAACTCAGTTTGTTGAATTCCAAGATTTGTTTGATCCCTCACGTGGTGTAGCTGTGATCGTGGTGAACTTCATTGCCTTACTAGAGCTCGCTAAAGAAACACTGATAGAGATCACACAAGGCGATGCCTTCGCACCGATTTACGTGCGACTGTCTTATTCACCAGCTTAAATCCTGCTTATGAATTCCATCTTATGTCGTGCGTCATGTAACGCGCACGATATGTTGTTTCCCCTCTTGCAGCCAACCTGAACATGAAAATCGTTTCTTCCGTCGCCGAATTACGTGATCAGCTCAGAGGCCAACTACGTACCGCTTTTGTGCCTACTATGGGTAATTTGCATGAAGGTCATCTGTCCCTCATGCGCTTAGCTAGAAAACATGGTGATCCGGTAGTGGCATCGATTTTTATCAATCGTTTGCAATTCGGACCGAATGAAGATTTTGATACTTACCCACGTACTTTTTCTGCCGATGTAGAAAAACTAGAAAAAGAAGGTGTGTATGTTTTATTTGCACCGACTGAAAAAGATCTCTATCCAGAACCGCAAGAGTTTCGTGTTAAACCACCAGAACATATAGGCGATATTTTAGAAGGTGAATTTAGACCGGGATTTTTTAATGGTGTGACGACTGTAGTCTTAAAACTCTTCTCTTGCGTACAACCTAAAGTTGCCGTGTTTGGTAAAAAAGATTATCAGCAGTTGATGATCATCCGAAATATGGCAAGACAATTTGCTTTACCTACAGATATCGTAGCGGCAGAAACCTATCGTGCTGATGATGGCTTAGCACTCTCTTCACGTAATGGTTATTTATCAAAAGATGAAAGAACAGAAGCGCCTACTTTGTATCAACAACTCAATGAAGTTGCACTAGTAGTGCGTGATGGTCATATCAATTTGAATCAGTTAGAAATTCAAGCGCAAGAAAAATTAAGCGCACGCGGTTGGTTGCCTGACTATATCGCTATCCGTAAGCAAAGCGATTTACAAAAACCTACAGCTGAAGACCTAGAACAACAAGTACCTTTAGTTGTTTTAGCTGCTGCAAAATTAGGCAGCACACGCCTGATTGATAATCTTGAAATATGATGCTGAGCTTGGCATCATCCTTAGCTCACACGCCGTTGCAGCTAATACGCAACCTCACCCTGCTCTGCTTATTTTTTAGCTCACATTGTTCATTTGCTGCTATTAGTGTGATTGATGATAGCGGTGTAAAGATAAGTTTATCTTCCCCCGCTCAACGTATTATTAGTCTAGCGCCACACACGACAGAATTATTATTTGCTGCAGGCGCTGGTAAATCCGTCATCGCAGTAACTGCTTGGAGTGATTATCCTTTAGAAGCAAAAAATATCCCTTCCGTTGGCAGCGCAACAGAGTTAGATATTGAGCGCATCATCAAACTCCAACCTGATTTAGTCGTCGCTTGGAAAAACGGTAACAAGCCAAGACAAATCGCTCACCTTAGAAAATTTGGTATTCAAGTTTTTGAGAGCGAACCTAAAACATTCGAAGCTATTGCTGACTCAATAAAAAAATTAAGTACACTTGCAGGCACAGAACAAATAGGACAACAGCAGGCACTCGCCTTTCAACAAAAAATACTCGCCTTAAAAAATAAATATCAACAAGCTGCAGAGGTGAGTTATTTTTATCAGATTTGGCAAAAGCCTCTCATGACTTTGAATGGTGAGCATTTAATTTCACAAGCTTTGAAAATTTGTGGTGGTAGAAATATTTTTAGTGAATTAATTCCCACTGCACCTACTGTAAATAGTGAAAGCGTTATACAAAGAAATCCTGAAGTGATTTTTATCAGTAGCGAAGAAAAAAATATCACCACACAATGGCAAAGCTTTTCCAATATGACAGCCGTTGCTAATAAAAATATTTTCACTTTCAATGGCAGCATCATGAATCGCGCAGGGTCACGCATGGCTGAAGCAACTGAGCAGTTATGTGAAAAATTAGACCTTGCTAGACAAAAACGTCTTCATTAATTTTTCTTCATTATTTTTTAAACATCATGAATAAAATTTCTCTACAAGATTTACAAAGCCGTCAAAAAGGCACGCTACCAGAATTACTCGGCTTTGAAGTCATCGGCTTTGATGAACATGGCTTAACCGCGAGCATGGAAATTAAAGCACATCATCTCGCACCGAATGGCTATCTGCATGCGGCTGCTATCATCACACTGGCAGACACCGCCTGTGGATTTGGTTGCATGCTCTCCCTACCTGAAGGCGCAAACAGCTTCACCACAATCGAATTAAAAAGCAATCACCTAGGCACAGCGCGAGAAGGAAAATTAGAAGTGCTTGCAAAACCAGTGCATAGTGGACGCACCACGCAAGTATGGGATGCGACGGTTAGTGCCGCAGGAAAAACCATCGCCTTGTTTCGTTGCACACAAATGGTATTGTGGCCTAAAGCTTAGTTTAACGTTACGAATACGCAGCCAAAAATTTAAATCAGTAACGTACGATTACGCTACGCTAATCGTACCTACCATTCGCAATTAATTGATGTATTTGTAGGTACGATTAGCGCAGCGTAATCGTCCGAACGTCATCTTATAAATGGTATTCCATACGGCGCAATACATTGCGCCCTACTACACCACCATGCTATCGCCGCATGTGATACATCAAAAACGCATGAACTCAATGTTTACGCTGCGCTCAACACACCATGCTGCAAACTAAATTGACAATCAAACGCTTGCTCTAAAATGTCTGGCACGATGACTTCTTGCGCTATGCCCTGCCAATGCTGACCTTCACCAAGAATTAATGCATGTGTCGCAAACCGCCGTGCTAGCTGTAAGTCATGACATGTCGCTATTACTGCACAACTTTCTTTCAAACCTGCCAAGAGTTGCATCACGCTTAATTGATGCGCTACATCTTGATGGGAAATTGGTTCATCTAATAACATGACATCAGCTTGCTGGCATAGTTGCGCTGCTAATGCAACGCGTTGTCTTTCACCACCCGATAGCAATCTCACATCTGTATCAACCTTATGCGATAAGCCGCATTGTTGTAAAGCATAGTGCGCTAATTTCACATCTTCTTCTGCGTCCCACTCACCACCATAACGATATGGCAGTCGACCTATTAATACGGTATCTAATACTGAATGAGAGAAACTATCTACATGCTGCTGCAGCATTAAGCTACGATGTCTTGCCAAGGTCGCTGCATCAAAGTCTTGAATATTTTCTCCCGCATAGCTAAGCGAGTTAGGAAGGCACGGCAGCAATCCTGCTAATACATGTAATAGGCTACTCTTACCAGAGCCATTTTTACCAAGCACACACCAGAACTCACCACGCTGCACTTCCCAGTTTAGATGCCGAACTAATTCTCGTGCTCCAGCTTTGACTTGCAGATTTTTAGTGTGGAGTAAACGCATTAACGACTCCTCACCAGTAAAATTAAAAACACAGGTACGCCAATCAAGGCTGTGATTACACCAACAGGCAATTGCAGTGGCGCGACGATAGTGCGCGCAAATAAATCAGCTAAGGTGAGTGCAACACCACCGACTAACACTGATGCAGGTAATAAATGATGTTGGTTATTGCCCATCACGAGACGCAATGCGTGTGGCACGACTAAACCAAAAAAGCCTATTGCTCCTGCCACTGTGACTGCTGCTGCAGTAGCAACGGAAGCGACTAACAAAATCATGATGCGTAAACGACGCACAGGCAAACCTAGTAATTGAGCTGTCACTTCACCATGCGCCAATATGTTTAACGCTGTCGCATGTCGCCATGCCCACGTAAGGCTGAATAAAAGAATCACCCATGCTGGCCAACTCCACTCTACGGATTCCAAATCACCCATTAACCAAAACACCATACTGCGTAATTGTTGATCGGGTAGTAGCGATAGCATCAATGTAATGACTGCACCACAAGCTGAGGAAATCATCACGCCTATGAGTATGAGTTTGATGCCTGAAGAAGTGGATACTAATGAGACTTGGCGTAACAACACACCGCGCGCGAGAATAAATAATAAAAGCGTAGCTAGCCCTGCTCCACACAAAGCGCCTAACTGCAAGCTATAAGCAGCCCATGCAATAGGCATCAACACAGTAAATAACATCCCACCTGCGGCTGCACCACCTGATAAACCTAATACATAGGGATCTGCCAAAGGATTACGTAGCAAGAGTTGAAGTAATGCACCCGCTAATGCTAGCAAGCCACCCACAGCAAATGCTGCAAGCACACGTGGTAAGCGCAATTGCAGCAAGATTTCGTTTGTATCAGCAGTGAGTGCACATCCCATACTGCCGCATGCAGTGGCAATCGTCATGACAGCGATTGCCGTCATGACTGAGCATAGAAGCAGTAAACGTGGATGCTTTATCTTATGCATAGAGGCATATTATTGCTGCCAATTTAAACCGACGAAAAGACCGCGCGACGGTTGATTAAATCCAAAAGCAGTTTGATAATTTTCATTTAATACATTATCAATACGACCAAATAGCGAATAGGATTTATTCACTTGATAGCGGGCTGTTATACCTGCAAGCCAATAAGGTCTCAGATTACCATCAGCCCCATCTGGACGACTACCTGTGTAAGCAATATCACCACCAATACGGAAATTACCAAACATACGATTAGCAGAAAGCGAACCTAATAATGCTGCACGCCTACGCAAACGCTCACCGGTATCAGCATTGCGTGGATCTTGTACAGTTAAGCTAGATCGCGTCGACCAACCCATGATTTCCTGACTTGCACTTACCTCTATACCCTCGTTGACTGCTTCTCTAACGTTACTAAATCCTGCATTAAAATCAATTTGATTTGTAATATGTGACTGAAATAAAGTTGTACGAATCAAAGATGAGTCATCATAGTATTGAAAACCTGCTTCAAATGTTCTTGTATATTCTGGCTTAAGATTTGGATTTCCAAATTGACCATATAAATATCCCAAGGGTGGAGCACTAAATCCAGTAGCAGCACTTCCTATAAGTTTAAATTTTTCATTTAGTTTAAAGCCGTAACCTAAATATCCTGTATCAGCACTATCATTTTTTTCAGTTGTATCATGTCTTACATTAATTTGTAATTGATGTTTTTCCTTTAAAAGTGTGTCAAAACCAGCATATAAACTATTTGCTCTTCGTGAAAAATTTTCTACCGTACCAAAACCATCAGAATTAATTGACTGCCATTGATGATTTACACCGACTGTTAAACGGGAAATATTTGAAGTAGTTATTTCATTATTCCAATCCACTGACTTTACTCTTGTTTTATATCGGTCTACATCTGTAGACGATGATATGTATCGATTAGAATTAATATCCGACATATCTGATATTGATATTCTTGAATTCCATTTTTCTGAAATTCGATTGTTTGAAAAAAAAGTTAAAGAATTTACGTCTGTCGAGCCCTTATGAATATCTGTAGGCAAACTAAATTTTAAGAAATCAAAATCAAATCTTCCCGCTGTATTCATGAAACGCAGACCTGTCTCATGACCTTTTGCCCAAATTTTAGCAATTGAAGCGTTTGCACTTAAATTACTGTAACCATCTCTATCTGGATTCGCAGTAGAGCTTTGTAGGGGATTCACAGCTGAAAAACCTGCAGTAGCTACATCAGATACCGCGAATGAATATCTTAGTCCATCACTTTGACCACCTGTACTTGCAGCTACACGTCGAAAACTATTCGAACCTAATTCTGCTGTTGCTTGTGTACCGCCAGTGCCAGATCCGGCTTTAGTAAAAATCTGAATCACACCACCAACCGCACCAGAACCATAAATACTAGAGACATTACCTCTCACGATTTCTATATGATCAATTTGATCTAGCATTAAATGCTCAATGCTGACAGTGCCGGTTGCATCTTGTTTAGTCATAGGTACACCATCAACTAATACCAGCGTTTGTCTAGTTGCTGCTCCACGCATAAACATCCCACTCGCACCACCCAATCCACCGGTTTGGGTTAACTGTAAGCCTGCTTCCCTTCTCAGCAAAGTCATAACATCAACTGCCTGACTATTTTTTATATCGGATGCTGAAATGACTGTGGTATGTGGCAAAGCATCTGTTTGCAACTGCTCTGTTCTAGTTGCTGTCACGACTACAGGTGGTAACAACTTTGTAGAATCATTTTTTTCTTGCGCCTGAATTTCACAAACAATACTCAAGCTAAATACACAAGCACATACTGGCCTGATG
The DNA here is from genome assembly GCA_041176585.1 of Pseudomonadota bacterium. GTDB lineage: Bacteria > Pseudomonadota > Gammaproteobacteria > Burkholderiales > Burkholderiaceae_D > Pernthalerella. The sequence goes on along the minus strand of JBEDCU010000155.1, from coordinate 11,827 downwards.
TAGGCATACGGATAATTTGATTTCATGATGAAAAAAGTGTGAAGCCTCCCGCCAGCTTCCCCGCAGGCAGGACTAATCAGGAGTGCAAATTGAGTCGACTTAACAGATTCAAGATCTGACGAATACTTCCCCGCTTCGTCACTCCCACCTGTTCTGGCCGGTATCCGGGCTAGCAAGTCTCTCCACTTCGCCTTCCCATGCAAACTGCACAGTGGCTTGCTGAAGTGGAGTGCAAGAATAAATTCCTACACTTGTTTACCGTTGCGGGGGCAGCACACGTTGGTTTAGATCTCAAAGAGCATCCAGACTTCGTGTTTCCCGTTTAACTGCACGTCAAGAATGACGCACGAGCACCAAAACAATTTGAGTGTAGTGCAGACTGTATCAATACGTCAATTATGAAAAATATTTACTGATGCATTCATCCGCACTGTGTTAGCAAGTTGGCAGCACGCATTTACATACTCTTTTCACTCTTTTCGATTCGCTATAAAAACACTACACTGTATTTTTTACGCAGTTCATCCTCCTCTCACAGACTGAAGATACTATGTCCCTGACCCACGATACCAAGCATCTCACGCATGAAGACAAAGTCCGCTATTTCACAACGCAATACAATGCGCGTGCTGCGATTCCTGATCATCCGCAGATTTTTTCACGTTGGCAGACCGATTCTGCTTTAGCTAGACGCACGCATGCCGGTGTATTGGATATTGCTTTTGGTGAGAGTGATGGTGAACGTTTAGATTTTTTTCCAACGACTAAACGTAATGCGCCTCTTTTAGTTTTTATTCACGGTGGATGGTGGCGTTCACTTGATAAATCTGATTTCACGTTTGTTGTGCCGCCCTTTCTCGCTGCCGGATGTAATGTCGCTCTCACTAATTACACACTTGCGCCACATGCCTCACTAGAAGAAATCACGCGCCAACAATTACGCGCCTTAGCTTGGTTGTATCGCAATGCAGATCAATATGAATTCAATCGTGAAAACATCATCGTGGCGGGCCACTCTGCTGGCGCGCATTTAGCCGCAATGATGATGGCGGCTCAGTGGCCTGTGTTTGGTGATGATTTACCTGCTGATTTGATCAAGGGCGGTATTTTGATGTCTGGCCTGTATGATCTTGACCCTATCCGTTATGCTGAATTTGTGAATGTAGATTTAAAGATCACACCAGAGAATGCTTTGCATTTATCACCCGGCTTTACGCCACCCGCGCATGCGATTCCTTTTATTACAGCTGTGGGTGATGAAGAATCAGATGAATTCAAACGACAAACTGCACTACTTTCTAATAATTGGCAGTCTAGTCACATAGCTGATGTATTTATGCCAGAGATAAATCATCTGACGATTTGTGATGCCTTTGCAAATGAAGAGCATGCTTTATGTAAGGCGAGTTGTGAGTTGATTCATTCGCTTAGTTGAAGTTAAGTGCGATTGATTGCACCAAATAAAAAAGAGGCCTAGGCCTCTTTTTTTATGATTTATGCAAATGCCAATTTTGCTTATTTAAGAATTCTGTCGCCATTAAAATTTCACGTAGGAGATAGATAAAACTCCCCGTCAATGAAACCATCGCTGATACAAATAGCATCGCAATCATGGTGTTAATTTTTAGATTGAAGGCATCATCTAAAAAAAGTGACGCAACAACTATGCAAATGAATAAAGCACACAGTGTAGAGAGTGCAATTGCACGATTAATTTTACGAGCACGTCGAAACAATATGCCTGCTTCTAAACGTATCTTCTTTTCTGCTTCAGCTGCGATATCACGGTTCTCTAATTTTTCTTCTAAATAACGCGATCGATCAATGATCCTCGCTAATCGATTGGTGAGCACAAGTAGATTGGTGCCGACACCCGTTAGTAAAAAAACGGGGGCAATTGATAGTTGGATGATGTGGCCGATATCACTTAGTCGAATATCCATAGTCTTTACAGTTGTTCAAAAATTTAACAGGTAGTGGATTGTATTGCAGACAGACATATTTCTTGCATTTAATCTTAGGCATAAAACTAAGCGTCATTCATCCTCGATCACTCCAGAAAAACGCCACGCATTAATCTTCCATGCAAGAGTTTGTATGTGAATGATGACTATTTTATTTTCATTGAGCAATCTTTTAAATTCCCCTCAAGAAATCTTCTCTTTCCAATCACTTATTTGCTCTCTTCGAACAGATTTTTGATTCGATTCAACTAGGTAAAGCAGTCAAAAGCTGATGCATTTAACGTAAATGTTGTCTTTTTATTACTAATTAGCAAGCTCAGCTCAGGTCGTCGTATGGAACAAGCAACAGAACTACCCAAGTATTTTCTATCAACCAAAAAAACTTGTGGAACTGATTCGATTACCAACGTGATGGTATTCAAAGGTAGTGGCAGATGATTAGAGTCGTTATCGCCGACGACCACACGATTATGCGAGAAGGCTTAAAACGCATCTTGCTAGGTGTAGACGATATAGAAGTGGTGGGAGAGGCAGCCGATGGTTTTGAAGTATTGAATTTAGTTCGACATGGCGGTTTTCAGGTTTTGTTATTGGACTTAACAATGCCGGGCAGAAGTGGTGTTGACCTTATTAGACAGATTAAAGATGAATCACCGAAATTAGCTGTTTTGATTCTCACTATGCATGAAGAAGAGCAATACGCTGTACGAGCAATACGAGCAGGTGCTCTAGGTTATTTAACAAAAGAAAGTGCCAGCGCAAAACTTGTTAGCGCGATTCATAAAGTTGCAATTGGTCGGCCTTTTATCAGCATGGAAGTTGCAGAACAGCTCGCTATCAATGCAATGCCAGGCAACATTGAATTACCGCATAAAGCGTTATCGAATCGAGAGTATGAAGTATTCAATTTACTAGTGTCAGGAAAAACTATCTCAGAAATTGCAGAGTCGCTTCATTTATCAGCAAAAACGATTAGTACACATAAAACACGCATTCTGCAAAAAATGGGCACACACTCCCTTGCAGAACTTGTGCAGTACGCAGTAGTACACAGCTTGCTGATTCCATTTCGGTTGTAGTAATCAACGACATTGCAAAGTAAAAAAAGTAAGGCAGAAGAAATAGGAATAAGACTACGAACAATACATTAGACCTACTAAGTCATTCAGTTCAAGCTGATAGCTATTCATTAATTGAATTGTGATACTAGATGATCGCATCATAGGAGCAATGAAATTCATTATCGAAACAAGATGCATTAATTTTTTTACCAACGTTGATTAGCAAATTGAATGTGATTAGATTTTTTAAATAATAAGTAAGGTTTTGACCGCGAGACATAACTTTTTATGAAGTTATTTGGATATCAAAACAGACCCCACCATCAGGAGATGACCATGACACCGACACAGACACAAGCAACAGAGCTCAGAACGGAAATCAATCATGCGAGCATACACTCCTCGTCAGCAGAGAATGGCTGGCAGCGACAGGGAAAGTTATGGTCTAACCTGAAAGAATTATGTGATCTTTTACGTATACCAGCTGCATCTTCTGTGAATGATGAAGAATTTTTATTCCAACATGTGCAATTTAAAACTGGACAGCGCATACACACTATAGGTCAGACGTTTGATGCTCTGTATATCGTACATTCTGGATTTTTAAAAACTGTATTGATTGATGAATTTGGCAATGAACAAGTTCTCAGCTTCCCTATGAAAGGCGATCTTTTTGGTGTTGATGGTATTCATACAAAACGCTATTCATCTGAAGCAGTGGCTTTATCTAATTGTGATTTAATTATTCTGCCATTTAAAAAATTCACTACCTTAGGTAGAGTGCATGTTGAATTAGAACATGCCATGTATAGCGTGATGAGTCGTGAATTAGTACGCGAACAAGCGATGGTGAGTATGTTGGGCGCACTATCTGCAGAAGCGAGAGTGGCGCGCTTTTTAGTGTCGCTATCTGAGCGATTCGCAGAAATGGGCTACTCCAGCAAGTTATTTAATTTACGTATGACACGTCATGAAATCGGTAGCTACCTAGGCTTAACCCTAGAAACAGTCAGTCGAACCTTATCTGCGTTTAATGAAATAGGCTTGATCACCGTTGATCAACGTTCTATCGGCATCATCGATATCGATTCATTACGTACCTTACGACGACTCCCTCCTTCTAGTTCACGCTCTAAACAAGCAGCACGAAAATTACGTGAAGCAGGTTTGATGCAAACAAAAGTACCACCACCGAATAAAGATTGGGATCAGGTGGCTTCAGCTTAATTGAAATTTAATATACGTACGAATACGCTACGCTATTCGTACCTACAATGATTGGTTTGATCTAATTTGTAGGGACGATTAGCGTAGCGTAATCGTCCGGAATTTTTATCATATTCCATGCGGCGCAATACATTGCGCCCTACACTATGTACCAATGAATGTATTTGTAGGGACGATTAGCAAAGCGTAATCGTCCGGAATTTTTTATCATATGCCATGCAGCTTCCGCTTGATAGGAAATTTGTAGGGAGCAATGTATTGCGCCGTATGAGATTTTTATAAAATTAATGTAATACGCAATCCAAAAAAATCCCCACTTATATGGGAGTTTTTTATATTTTTCATATTCCATGCGGCACAATACATTGCGCCCTACATTTTCAAAACGAAACAAGATTTGCAAAAAAAATTCCCGCTTATGCGGGAATTTTTTTCTTCACTCAAATCAATGCATTCATTTCTTTTTTGAAGCTCCACTATGCTTACGCTCAGCATGTTCATAATCATGTACTTCTGCATCCACTATATCTGCAGTCTCTGATAATGAATTTGCAGCAGCGTAAGATCCATTTTCAGCTGACTTTTGTGCAGTTGCTAAATTTTTATTCGTCAATGAAGTAACGTCACGAAACGTACGCTCCCACACTGAAAACATACTTGCCATAGGATTAAATAAGCCATTTTCTTGATGACTAGATTCTTTGTTGGCGTATGTTTGTGCACCTTCAGATAATTTACCTGATGCATTTTGACCAAATCGCTCCATGTAATTCTGCACTGACTTACCCATTTCAGCTTGAATTTCTGCCACAGCAGACAAGATTTCTTGCTGATAGTGCATATTTTTTTCTGGATGAAAGGCTAGCTTGGTTTGCAAGTCTTTAAACTGTGAAGGATCTTGGACTTCTGTCAATGCTCGCGCCATTTGTAAATTATTTTCTACTGCTTGATGGGTTGCATCAAGTATCACTCGATCAATTTTTCCCTTTCCTAAAAACACTGCATCAGCTAAACGCATTGATGCATCAAGCTGATGTTGAATAATGTTGACTAAAGGATTTTGTTGCGCTGTACCCATGATCTTGCTCCTGCAATAAATAATGTGAATAAAATTAAACAGCTCTTACTAAAAACACCCTACTGCTGTTAGTTTGGCAGGCGAGCGAGTGCAAGTCTTGAGACAAAACAAAGACCGTGAAACCCTTAGCTTGATCAGTTAAACATTCCACAAGTGCGTTGTATTTCTTGACTAATGTATAAAAATACTCAAAGCAAAACTCGGAGTATGATTTGCGTAAATTTTCAAAATGTTTCGCACAATGTGATGCAAAAATAAAAACAAACTATGAATCTACATTTCAGTGCTGCTGATTCTGCTTTTCGAGAAGAAGTTCGTCATTTTCTTGAAGCAGAACTTCCACAAGACATCAGACATAAGGTAAGTCATGGCTTAATACTCGATAGCCAAGATTACCTACGTTGGCAACGTCTCTTACATGCACGCGGTTGGGGTGGTCCCGCATGGCCGGTTGAGTATGGTGGTTGTGGTTGGAACGCTGTTCAGCAATATATTTTCGAAGAAGAAGCAGCGCGTGTCTGTGCGCCACGCACATTACCTTTTGGTGTGAAGATGGTGGCGCCTGTGATCATGGCGTTTGGTACTGCAAAACAGCAAACTTATTTTTTACCGCGTATCTTGTCAGCACAAGACTGGTGGTGTCAGGGTTATTCCGAACCTGGTGCAGGTTCTGATTTAGCTTCATTGAAAATGTCGGCAGAACGCCAAGGCGATCATTATCTTGTGAATGGACAAAAAACTTGGACCACACTAGGTCAATACGCTAATTGGATTTTTTGTTTAGTTCGCACTGATAAAGAAGCAAAACCGCAACGCGGTATTTCTTTTCTCTTGATTGATATGAAGTCGCCGGGTGTCTCTGTACGCCCTATTATCACCATGGATGGCGCGCATGAAGTCAATGAAGTATGGTTAGAAAATGTACGTGTGCCGGTTGAGAATTTACTCGGTGAAGAAAATCAAGGTTGGACTTGCGCTAAATTTTTACTCGGCCATGAGCGCGCCAATATTGCAGGCATAGGCATTGCAAAACGTGAACTGGCTCGTTTAAAACGTATCGCACGTGTAGAACAAAAAAATGGCAAACCTTTAATTCAAGATACGCTGTTTGCGAGCCGCATTGCGCAAATCGAGATTGATTTAATGGCGCTAGAAATTACGAACCTACGTGTACTGTCAGCTGAATCAGAAAAACAAGCACCAGGTCCTGAAGCTTCTCTACTCAAAATAAAAGGCACTGAGATTCAACAAGCTATTAGTGAACTCATGGTGCAGGCAATCGGTCCTTATGCCTTGCAACTAAATCGCGAAGCAATGGCAGCGGGATTTTCTGGTGAATATGCGGGACCAAATTACGCTACCTCGATAGCAGCTGGTTATTTGAATTTACGTAAGTTATCAATTTATGGTGGCTCGAATGAAATTCAAAAAAACATCATTGCGCAACAACTTTTGATGAGCTAATCACATGGATTTTAGTTTCACATCTGAGCAGAAGATGCTGCTTGAAACAACACAGCGTTTTCTACAAGATCATGCTGGGTTAGCTGCGAAAAAAAATTCTCACGCAAGCGTCACGCAATCAACTGATCCGCTCTGGCAGGGATTAACTGAATTAGGTCTGCTGGCTCTCAATATTCCTTCTGCCTATGGTGGATTAGATTGCGGCGCAGTCGAGACTATGTTGGTGATGCAAGCAGCAGGTGAGCATTTATTACTCGCTCCTTTACGCGCTAGTGCTGTGGTGAGTGCCACGCTGCTTGCACAAGCCGCTACTTCGAAAGAATGTGAGCAGTGGCTACCTGCAATAGCAGAAGGTAGTTGCATTATCGTGCTGGCGCATGATGAACGTCATACACAACATGATCGTTTTGCGATTCAAACCACTGCGCTTAGAAAAGGTTCTCAGTTAGTCTTGCAAGGACAAAAATGCATGGTGGCGTATGCACCCTCGGCAGATGTTTTACTTGTCACCGCTCTGCTAGAAGGACAACTTAGATTACTCGCCGTTCCTACATCCACCCCTGGTCTGAAACGTATAGCAGCTCCAATGGTAGATGGTTGCATGGCTGCTGATGTGATCCTCGATGAAATTATTCTTCCCGACAGTGCGCTGTTAGGAGATCACTCTATCGAACTCGCTTTAGGCAATGCATTAGATCGCGGATTGGCTGCTGCCTGCGCAGAAGCAGTTGGGATTTTTGACAAACTACAAGCTGCATGCGCTGAATATTTAAATAATCGCGTGCAATTTGGTGTGCCGATTGCGAGCTTTCAGGTCTTGCGCCACCGTATGGCAGAGATGCTGATCCATCTTGAACAAGCGCGCTCTATGAGTTATCTGGCCGCTGTGAAGTGCGATGAACCGGATTTGGTTGAGCGAGATCGCGCACTTTCTGCCGCCAAAGTGGTGATCGGTCAGGCTAGTCGTTTCATAGGGCAGCAGGCGGTACAACTACATGGCGGGATGGGTGTCACCAATGAACTCATCATTAGTCATTACTTCAAACGACTAATGGTGATTGAAATGGAATTTGGTAGCACCGACCATCATTTGCAAAAATTCGCTGCCGCTATCGTGTAATTTTGCCTGCCAGCCCGTTTTGAGAGCGCAAAGGCAGTCACCGGTATGAAAAATAGCGCAATTTTCGCCGCTTTAAGCATGAATAAATAGAGTGAAAAAAGCGCGAGATAAATGCAATCTCTTGAAAAGCCGAGGTTATAATTACGCGCGGCAATGCAGCGGTTTGCGAAGATCTCACAAGACTCAATTGATGTTCGCAAACCGGTGCATCACCAAGAGCCCGCCCACATAGGTTGGCGGCTTTTTAATCCCGGACTGGACTTTATGCCAAAGAACCAAGCTAGGAAGCCCCTGGAAATCAAAATTTCCACCGTAGTCGCTGTTGCTGCCCTCTTGGGAGAAACCGACTACTCCACATTATCTGCGGCACTCACGCAGATTACTGGCGGCACTCCCGATTATTTTGAAGATGAATTCACGCTGCTGGATTTCAGCGCTACCGATCCACAGCCCACAGCAGGTAGCATAGACTGGACTGCTCTCATTGCTTTATTTAAATCGCATGGCTTAAATCCGGTTGCAGTGCGTAACGCACCTTCGGCTCTAGAAGCAGAAATTCGTTCACATGGTTTGGCGATTGACTCTATGCCTGCACCGGTAGCAGCGCCGGTAGCAGTACCAGTCACAGCCCAACCACTTACATCAGCGAGCTCTGAACAACAGCAACTCACATTAGATCAGCTCGAGACGAATCAAGCACCTGCTCCCGCGCCAGTTGTGGCAAGCACTGCGCCAGTACAAACTGAAGCCGCGGCTCACACTATGATTATTGATACGCCAGTGCGCACTGGTCAGCGTATTTATGCGCGCGGTGCTGATCTGGTTTTAATGGCAATGGTGAATGCAGGCGCAGAAGTGATCGCTGATGGCAGTATTCATGCTTATGCGCCTCTACGTGGACGCGCATTAGCTGGCGCTTCTGGTAATACTAAGGCACGCATCTTTGCCATGGTGATGGAAGCAGAACTGGTTTCGATCGCAGGTGTGTATAAAACTTTTGAACAAGGCTGGCCAAGTAATTTAGTGAAGAAGCCTGTGCAAGTTATGCTGCAGGATGACAAACTAGAAATGCGCCCTATTAGCATCACCTAATTGTAATGATTCATCGTCTTATTTTTATTAGACTAGTTTTTTTTAGATTTATTTTTATTCAACACTTCATCACGCAAACAAGGAGTTTTTTGTGACAAAAATTATTGTCGTGACTTCTGGAAAAGGCGGCGTAGGTAAAACCACTTCCAGCGCTAGTTTCGCTTCCGGTCTTGCCATGCGCGGACATAAAACTGCTGTAATTGACTTCGATGTAGGTCTACGTAATCTTGATCTCATCATGGGTTGTGAACGTCGCGTTGTGTATGACATGATTAATGTCATCAATAAAGAAGCAACGCTCACACAAGGCCTGATCAAAGATAAGCATTGTGAAAATCTTTATGTGCTACCTGCTTCACAAACGCGTGATAAAGATGCGCTGACTGAAGAAGGCGTAGAACGCATACTCAATGAACTCAAAGAAATGGAATTTGAATACATTGTGTGTGATTCACCTGCTGGTATTGAACGTGGCGCGGTGATGGCATTAACCTTTGCCGATGAAGCCATTATCGTCACTAACCCTGAAGTCTCTTCAGTGCGTGACTCCGATCGTATATTGGGCATCATTCAAGCAAAATCGCGTCGCGCACAGAATGGCGCAGAACCAGTCAAAGAGCATTTACTGATTACACGCTATGTACCAAAGCGTGTAGACGCTGGTGAAATGCTTTCACATGAAGATGTACAAGAAATTTTACGCATACCCTTGATCGGCATTATTCCTGAATCTGAATCTGTATTACATGCATCAAACCAAGGTAATCCAGCAATTCATATTGATGGATCCGATGTTTCAGAAGCTTATAAAGATGTCGTAGGAAGATTCTTAGGCGAAGAAATACCACTGCGTTTTGCTACGCATGAAAAAGCCGGAATACTCTCACGAATTTTTGGGGGGAAGTAACATGGGGCTACTCTCTGTTTTTTTCGACAACAAGCCAAAAACAGCAAACACTGCAAGGGAACGCTTACAGATCATTATTGCGCATGAGCGCAATATAGACAGTGGCCCAGACTTCATGCCCGCATTACGTCAAGAACTGATTGCTGTGATTTCTAAATACACGCAAGTCAGTCCTGCGGATATTAATATTTCACTCGATAAAAAAGGACATTTAGAAGTATTAGATGTCAACGTCGTTCTGCCGGATGGCGGCGCAGCACGCTAAGAAAAATCTTCCTTCTATCTTGCTGCATGGCGTAGATTTTACTTCTGCGCCACGCAGCAAGAAAGGCATCACTATCGCTAGCGGTTACTTACTGAGCGATACCTTCCATTTACAATCACTCACTACTTTATTTAACTTTGCTGATTTCTCAGCATGGCTGATGCAAGATGGTCCATGGTTAGGTGGATTTGATTTTCCATTTTCATTGCCACGTGAATTAGTCACGCAACTCAAATGGCCACTGACATGGCCAAAACTGATGCAACATCTCTCTTCAGTAACCCGTGCTGAATTGCGTGAAACATTTAAGGCAGTGTGTGACGCGCGCCCCGTTGGTAGTAAATTCATTCATCGTACGACTGACATTCCTGCCGGATCGTCTTCTCCTATGAAATGGGTGAATCCTCCAGTTGCTTATATGTTGCATGCAGGCGCGCCTTTATTACAGCTAGCGGGTGTGAGTATTCCTAAGATGGTGAATGGCGATAAAGATCGCATCGCACTTGAAGCTTATCCTGGCATGGTGGCACGTTCAATTACAAAAGCATCCTATAAAAATGATACGCCAGCGATGCAAACACCAGAACGACGTGCAGCACGTAAAGAGATTGTGCGCGCGTTAGAACAAGGTGATTATCCATTTACCATAAAACTCGATGCAGATAAGTTTAAGCAAACCTTGATTAATGATGGCAGTGGTGATTATCTCGATGCTGTTTTATGCGCCATTATGGCAGCATGGGCCTATCAAAGACGTGATCAAGATTATGGATTACCCCCAGATACCGATCCCTTAGAAGGATGGATAGTGGGGGCGTAAGTCTTATCACATTAAATAATCAAAGTATTTGTAGAAACGATTAGCGCAGCGTAATCGTTCGCCTCGATTAATTTAATAGGTAGGGCGCAATGCATTGCGCCGCATGGGACACGCAAATAATTAGCAATGTCTATTCAATGAGAATTCCATACGGCGCAATATATTGCGCCCTACAATTTCAAATAAGATTTATATGTGTTTTTCGGACGATTACGCTGCGCTAATCGTCCCTACATTTTCATTTCTTTATTACGTGCTTGCGCAAATGCTGAATAAAATTTTAATGAATCTGGATTACTCATAGCATCGGGATTCGCAATTTTTTCTATCGGTGAACCTAGCATTAATTTCTTAATCGGTAGCTCCATTTTTTTACCGGTTAATGTACGCGGAATTTCTGCTACTGCTATGACTTCATTCGGTACATGTCGAGCTGTGAGTTGTGTACGTATTTTGTTGCGTATAATTTCTTCTAAAGGCGCATCTAATGTCACGCCTTCACGCAAGACGACAAACAAAGGCATGTAAGACTCACGTCCTAGATATTCCAGATCCACTACCATGCTGTCTAAGACTTCAGGTAAATCCTCTACCACGCGATAAATCTCTGCGGTTCCCATGCGTATGCCATGTCGGTTAATCGTGGCATCGGATCGACCATAAATCACTGCGCCGCCACGCGGGGTGATTTTTATCCAATCACCATGTCGCCAGAGTCCAGGGAAGTGATCGAAATAACTATCGAGGTAGCGTAAGTTATTTTTATCATTCCAAAAATATAAAGGCATAGAAGGCATGGGTTTGGTGATAACTAATTCACCTACTTCAT
>JBEDCU010000154.1:0-3353 GCA_041176585.1 Pseudomonadota bacterium | reverse complement strand
ACTTATTTCACTCATGTTTATCTACTTGGTGCCGACTAATAATGTGACAACAAGTATTTAAACTTGTTGCAAGTAGGATCCGGTTAAGTTAAGTACATAGTCAGTAGGCTCTATTGATTATTTATTTTTCTTAATTTCTCGAGTGAAGTTTAAAGTTAGGAGTAAAAATCATGTCTGTAATTAATACAAACGTGAATTCGCTTGTTACGCAAAACGCAATCACAAGAAATGACAAGTCATTATCAACGGTAATGAATCAATTATCGACTGGTAAACGTATCAATAGTGCGAGGGATGATGCGGCTGGCTTGGCAATTTCTGTGAAAATGACATCTCAAGTTCGTGGTTTGAACATGGCTGTTCGTCATGCTAATGATGCGATTTCATTGATTCAAACTGCAGAAGGTGCAACCGAGGCTGTCACTGGTATGTTACAGCGTATGCGTGAACTATCTGTGCAAAGTGCAACTGATACTTATAGTGCAGATGATCGCGCCTTGATGCAAAAAGAGTTCTCGCAACTGCGTGAAGAAATTTCACGTACCGCTCAATTGACTAACTTCAATGGACAACAACTACTCAAAGAAGGTTCAGTATTGACATTCCAAGTTGGTGCTAACAGTGGTGATACATTAACTTACTCCACAACCAATTTGAGTGCTACCGTGACTTTAGGTGGTACCAGTATTGGCGATACAGGTGGTGCGAGTATTTCAACCAGAGATGGTGCTGAAAATGCGATCACAACCATTGATAGTGCTTTAGATGAAATCAATGGTGAGCGTGCGCGTATGGGTGCGATGATTAATCGTTTGGGATATGCAGGTGATAACCTGACCAACATCTCTCAAAATCTACAAGCTGCTCGCAGCCGTATTGAGGACACTGAATATGCGGCAGCAACTCGTGAGTTGGCGCGTACACAGATCATTCAACAAGCTGGTATGGCGATGCTTTCTCAAGCCAATCAACAACCGCAGTCAGTCTTATCACTGCTCAAATAAATCACAATTTTGTAATTCCCAGCCGCTATCGGTTTCAGACCGGCAGCGGCTTTTTTCTTTCTTTCTACTTCATCGTTATCAATCCTGTAGCGGCATAACACTTCCGCACGACAGCTGAACGGCCAAGCTTTGCCGCATAGCCTTTCTATAAAGCGGCAACAATTCAGCACTTATCCCACTAACAGCCATAAAAGCAACTTGGAATGCATTTTGCTATGGAAATAGGGAACACTTACGCCTGAGAGAAGGAAGTAAGCATAAGCACATTTATACAATTGTGGAGAAGTCTGTGGACGACTTAGTGAAATTAAATTTAGGTTGTGGCGACAAAATTTTGCCAGGTTACGTCAATGTGGATGTGGCCTCTGAGCGTGCCGGTAAACAACCAGATGTCATCTGTGATGTACGAAAGCTCGAAAAATTTGACAATGGTCACGCAGATGAAATTCTTGCTGTACATGTAGTTGAACATTTCTGGCGTTGGGAAGTGGTCGACATACTAAAAGAGTGGGTCAGAGTTTTAAAGCCAGGCGGGAAAATGATTTTGGAATGTCCAAATTTGAAATCTGCTTGCGAAGAATTTTTAAAAGAACCGGATTTACGATCAGCTGCTGGCCCAGAAGGTCAGCGCTCGATGTGGGTGTTTTATGGGGACCCACGTTGGAAGGATCCATTAATGGTTCATCGCTGGGGTTATACCCCTTTATCACTCGCAAAAATTATGAATGAAGCTGGATTAACGGATTTGAAGCAAGAGCCTGCTCAATTCAAATTAAAAGAGCCGCGCGATATGCGTATTACAGGAATAAAAATCTAAATGGCCAAGCTAGTGATGTACTAGCAAAGGCGAATTAGCCTCACATTAATTGATGACTAAGGCTTGGATGGGTAAGCAGTAAATGCTGAAAACACTGTCTGAGTAGGTCAAAGGAGTTAACATGAAATTAAAAATTTTTGTTGGTTGGGATCCACGTGAAGACATCGCATGGAAAGTCTGTCGGCATTCCATCTTACGTAGAACGAATCCAAATAAGGTATCGATCACACCTTTGATCCAGTCTGTATTGAGAGCAGAGGGTCTATACCAACGTCCGATCGACACAAAAGCGGCCACTGAATTTAGTCTGACACGATTTTTAACGCCGTATCTCGCTGGCGATAGTGGCTACGCTATTTTTGTCGATTGTGATTTTCTGTTTTTGACAGATATCACTGAGGTTCTCAAAGAAATCGATCCTTCCAAAGCTGTTTCTGTCGTCAAGCATGATTATCAACCTACAGAAACCATGAAAATGGATGGCTGTGTACAGCATCTCTATCCGCGTAAGAACTGGTCGTCTTTCATCGTCTTTAATTGCGCTCATCCGGCAGTCAGATTATTGACGCCAGCAGTGGTAAATTCTGCCGATCCTGCTTATTTGCATCGCTTTGGATGGTTAACGGATTCCCAAATAGGCCAAATAGATAAAGGTTGGAATTATCTCGAAGGATGGTATCCAGCGCAGTATGACAATATAAAAGCGGTGCATTACACCTTAGGTGGTCCATGGTTTGAAGATAAACAAGAGTGTGATTTTGCGGAAGAGTGGTTGACTGAATTTTCACAAATGAATGTGCAAAATATTGAGTCTATCGATGTCCTCAAACAACTCGTTTATTAAACCTGATCGCTCTATGGCCTCATTACCTAAAGTTCAATGGTTGATTTCCAGTCGTGACGCTAATTTAGCAAAACTCGCAAACAGTAATTTAGCTTCTATTCGATTGCGCTCAGTAGTTAGTATGCAAGCAGCACTGGATGGGAGTGTAACGTCGACTGCAGATCGTGAAGCAGAACTTGATACTGAGATATTAGTGGTAGGAAAAGTTGATGCGGTAACAGACACTCATCGTCCAGCACGTTGGCTAAGTTATATGCAACAAGCCAAGGCGAGACATTGCAAAATCATTCTTGATTACACTGATCATCATATAGACGGTAAACCCGTCATGCGTGATTTCTATCTGCAGGCCTTAACTTATGCTGATCATGTCACAACGAGCTCACCACAATTAGCAAAAAACATAGGTTGTAGCTGGAAGGGTGGGTTAACAGTGATAGAAGATCCCATAGAAGTCAATTTGATCTCTCCTAAAACTGAAAGAACTTCACAACTCACTGCCTTGTGGTTTGGGCATGCGAGTAATCTGCAATATTTATTTGATTTTATTAAGAGTGATTGGATACTTTCAGAGCCTTTACGACTGGTCGTTATGACGAATTTTTTCGATCAAAAGGTTTTTGATCAACAAATGCTAGCTGCGCCTAAAAATCTAGAGATGGTAGTGGTGCCATGGTCATTACAAGAC
>JBEDCU010000153.1:0-26153 GCA_041176585.1 Pseudomonadota bacterium | reverse complement strand
ATCCAGACCTAAAGTGAGCTGAGTTAAGTCGTTAGAGCCGATCGAGAAGCCATCAAAATGCTCGAGGAATTGTTCAGCCAAGATAGCGTTAGATGGCACCTCACACATCATGATGAGACGCAGACCATTCTCACCGCGCTTCAAGCCGTATTTGCCGAGCAAATTTACGACCTTCTCAGCCTGACCTAAGGTACGAACGAAGGGCACCATGATTTCTACATTGGTGAGACCCATGTCGTTACGAACCCGTTTCATGGCCAGACATTCCATCTCAAAACACTCAGCAAAATCAGCAGAGAGATAACGAGCAGCTCCGCGGAAACCTAACATAGGATTTTCTTCATCCGGCTCATAGCGTGAACCGCCTATGAGTTTTTTATATTCATTGGATTTGAAATCGGACAGACGAACGATGACAGGCTTAGGCCAGAATGCAGCTGCAATCGTTGCGATACCTTCAGCCAGTTTATCAACGTAAAACGCTTTAGGAGATGCATGACCACGTGCGACAGACTCAACGGCTTTTTTCAGATCTGCATCCACATTCGGATAATCTAAAATCGCTTTAGGATGCACACCGATGTTGTTGTTGATGATGAATTCCAAACGCGCTAAGCCTACGCCGTCATTTGGTATCGCTTGAAAATCAAATGCAAGCTGAGGATTACCAACATTCATCATGATCTTCAATGGCAGCTTAGGTAAGCTACCTTGCGCGACCTCGGTAATTTCCGTCTCTATCAAACCATCATAGATTTTGCCTTCATCACCTTCAGCACATGAAACGGTAACGAGTGTGCCATCTTTTAAAAGCTGGGTCGCATCACCACAACCCACCACAGCCGGCACACCTAATTCACGCGCAATAATCGCAGCATGACAGGTACGGCCACCACGATTGGTAACAATCGCTGAAGCGCGTTTCATGACAGGTTCCCAGTTAGGATCAGTCATGTCGGCCACGAGTACATCACCAGGCTGTACACGTTCCATCTCTTCAGGATCACGAATCACACGCACTGGACCCGCACCGATTTTCTGACCAATCGCGCGACCATGTGTTAACACCACACCCGAACCTTTGAGTTTGAAACGTTGTTGAACGTCGCCATGTTTTTGTTGCGACTTCACTGTTTCAGGACGCGCCTGCAAAATATAAAGCTTGCCATCACGTCCGTCTTTACCCCACTCGATATCCATAGGGCGACCATAATGTTTTTCAATCGTGACAGCATAAGTCGCTAATTCAGCAATTTCAGCATCATCTAATGAATAACGATTACGCTGTTCAATCGGTACATCAACTGTACGCACTGAATGACCCGCTTTTTTCTCACCTGTAAATTCCATCTTGATGAGTTTGGATCCGATGTTGCGACGAATGATAGGCAACTTACCTTGCGCGAGCATAGGTTTATGCACATAAAATTCATCAGGATTCACAGCACCCTGCACTACCGTTTCACCTAAGCCATAGCTTGATGTAATGAACACCACATCAGCAAAACCTGACTCTGTGTCGATAGTAAACATCACACCAGATGACCCCAGATCAGAACGCACCATACGCTGTACACCAGCTGACAAAGCAACTTCAGCATGCGTGAAACCTTTGTGAACACGATATGAAATCGCACGGTCGTTATACAGCGAAGCAAAGACATGCTTCATCGCATCGAGTACATTCTCAATACCAACTACATTCAAGAAGCTTTCTTGCTGACCAGCGAAGGACGCATCAGGTAAATCTTCTGCAGTAGCAGATGAACGAACAGCGAAAGAGACTTCAGCAGAGGAGTCTTTCACCAGTTGATGATAAAAATCGGTGATTTCTTGTTGCAGACGAGGTTGAAAAGGCGTCTCGATAATCCATTGACGAATTTCAGCACCCGCCTTGGCTAATGAGCGAACATCATCAATATCAAGATCTACTAGCCGATCAGCGATGCGATCGGCCAGTGGCTTACCACCCGATTGGGTGTGGGTGAGAAAATCGCGAAATGCTTGTGCCGTAGTAGCGAAACCGCCAGGCACTCGAACACCAACTCCTGCAAGCTGGCTAATCATCTCGCCTAGCGATGCATTTTTACCGCCGACGGACTCAACATCCGTCATGCGCAGATTTTCAAAGGCGACGACGAAAGGCGCCCCTGAGTCAAGGGCCTGCGTCACCCCCGGTTTTGCTGCGTTGGACATAACTACCTCTTTGATGGTGGGAAATCTGTGAAGAGAGGACGAGCTCTAGTCTGCGCTCAACAGTCGAGCTGGCGCAAAGCGGGCTGCGCGTTAGCTTCAAGACTGGGACACGGCAAGAAATCATAGGGCTTCTACTCTCAGTTTTATTTACTACTAAATCGATTTAGCATGCCGCAATGCTGTCGGCATTTGTTATTCTGTAATGCAGCTTCATGAGAAGCTAAACAGACAGCATTTTACAGCTCGTAGTGAGTTTTTATAAGCAAACCAGCATACTTTTTATCTTATTTGTTAAACAACTTATGCCCGCACAATCTTACAAATCAGCGCCTACTGAATCCGAACGACTGGTTTTTTTTGTCTCAGACGGCACCGGCATTACCGCTGAAACCTTTGGTCACTCCGTTTTAACCCAGTTTGACCTACGTTTTAGAGAGATAAGGCTACCTTTTATTGATTCTGCTGAAAAAGCACATGAAGCAGTGCGTAAGATCAATGAAAGCTGCGATGTAGATGGTAAAAGACCCATCGTATTTTCTACTTTAGTGAAAGCAGAATTATCAAACATCGTGCGTCAGTCCAGAGGTATGCACATGGATTTGATACAAACCTTTGTTGAACCTCTAGAACAAGAGTTTGGTATTAAGTCCACGCACACGATTGGTCGCAGTCATAACATTGCAGATTCAGAAGATTATAAAAACCGCATAGAAGCGATTAATTTTTCACTTGCGCATGATGATGGTCAATCACACAAAAATTTAGAAAATGCGGATGTGATTTTAGTTGGCGTGTCACGTTCAGGTAAAACACCCACTAGCCTTTACCTTGCTATGCAGTACGGAATTAAAGCAGCCAACTATCCTTTGATACCTGAAGATTTTGAACGCGGTAAATTACCAAGTGGCTTAATGCCCTACAAAGCAAAGATATTTGGCCTCTCCATAGCACCAGAACGTTTAACAGAAGTACGCAATGAACGACGACCTGGCAGTAAATATGCTGCGCTAGAAAATTGTCGTTATGAAGTCAATGAAGCAGAAAAAATGATGCATAGAGAAGGCATACGATGGATGTCATCCACCCTCAAATCGATCGAAGAAATCGCCACTATGATTTTGCAAGAGATACGCTCAGAGAAGCGAGCTTATTATTAAGCCGGATGATAGAGATTTAAAATAACTCGTAGGTACGAATAGCGAAGCGTATTCGTACGAATGCCAAAATCAGAATGACAATTTTACGTACGATTACGCTACGCTAATCGTACCTACAAATTTTGTGGTGGTTACAGTCATAATTCATGCGCAATTAATTGTATTTGGTTTGTCTTAACTGCTCAAAAAAACACACCGCAGCACTCGCTGCAACATTTAATGATTCCATGGCAGGATCATGTGGAATAGCCAGTTGCACACTCGCACAAGCTAATAACTCAGCAGATACGCCCTGTCCTTCATGACCAAACAACCAAGCAAATTTTTTACTCAGATCATATTCAAAAATCGTTTGCTTAGCATGTGAACTCGTTGCAATCACAGGTATGCTTGCAGCTTGAATTAAAGCAGACAGATCACTGTTCTCATAAATATCCACCACAAAATGTGCACCCATACCTGCACGCAAAACTTTAGGTGACCAAGCTGCGACGGTACTTGGTGAACAAAATATTTTTTTAATTCCTGCTGCGGCAGCACTACGCAGTATCGAACCAACATTACCTGGATCTTGTAACTGATCTAATAGGATTGCGTTCTCATTTAAGGAATCAATATGAGTTGGAATTGGCACGTCTACAACGAAAAAAACTTCAACACCGTTTTCAACTTGACTAAGTGCAGCAAACAAAGCATCAGGTAGTTGTATGCAGTTTACTTGTCGTTCCAAGCATACGTTAAGAATCGCTAAGACTTCATGATGTACTGCAGCAGTGTCACTCACAATGCAATATGAAGGTGCTACGCGTTGCGACAACCAAGACAGACATAAGTGCACGCCATCCAACAAAGTCTGCCCTGCTTTTTTGCGTGCTTGAGCTGAAGTCGCGAGTTGTCGAATCTGTTTATAAAGCGGATTATCGCGCGATTGTATGATTTTGATAGACATGCTTATGCACCTGACTTAATTGCTACGGCATCGAGCAATGCACGCACTGGCGCATACGATTTTCTGTGCAATGGTGTCACACCATGTAGACGCAAGCGCTCTAAATGCAGCGCAGTAGGATAGCCTTTATGCTGATCAAAAGCATACTGTGGATATTGATCATGCATCACCATCAGTGCTGCATCACGCGCGGTTTTAGCGAGTATAGAGGCTGCAGAAATTTCTGAAACCTTATCATCACCTTTCACAATCGCTTCTGTTCGCACTTGGCAAACAGGACAACGATTACCATCTATCAACGCTAAGCTTGGTGTAGTAGATAAAGATTCTATCGCTCTGCGCATAGCGAGCATGGTGGCTTGTAAAATATTCAGCTTATCAATTTCTTCTTCTGAAGATTGTGCGATGGACCATGCGAGTGCATCACGTTTGATGAGCTCTGCTAATGCTTCGCGTTTTGCTGCTGTGAGTTTTTTAGAATCACGCAAACCTGCAATCGGTTTATCAGGATTGAGTATGACTGCTGCTGCAAATACGGGACCCGCAAGTGGACCTCGACCTGCTTCATCCACACCACAAATAATTTCACCCTCACCGTCGAATAAAGAGGCTGCTAGCTCAGTGTGTGACATGAAAGTACTTAGTCAACATAATTAACGATGATTGTTTAAGAGTTGCATCACCACGTGTGCACTCTCAGAAGCGGTATTACGCATTAAGTCATGATGCAAATCGATAAAACGACGACGCAATCGTTGTCGATTTTGATCACTCGATAACTGCACCCACAAGGCACTGGCTAAGGTGTGTGGCGTTGCACGGCCTTGCAATAACTCTGGCACCAAAAATTCACGCGCCATAATATTTGGTAAACCCACCCAAGGTTGATAGGCCATCAATCGTAAAATCTGCCAACTGGCTGCATTCATACGGTAAGAAATCACCATAGGCTTTTTAAACAAAGCGACTTCTAAGGTCGCTGTTCCACTTGCAACTAAGACGGCATCACTTGCTGCTAAAGCGGTATGTGAATCGCCATCGATAATAGTGAGCCCACATTTTTTGATGCGTTCTTCACCTATGATTTTTTCAAAATAAGCACGCTGTGTTGGACCTGCCATAGGTACGATAAAACGTATATGCTTATCGCGTTTTAGCAGCATTTCTGCTGCTCCAATAAAAGCATCGCTGTTATATTTAATTTCAGATAAGCGACTGCCAGGCATGATGGCAATCACTCGAGCATTCTGTTCCAAAGCGAGTTTATTGCGCGCTGCATTCTGATCTGCTTCCATAGGAATCAGTTCAGCTAAGGGATGACCTACGTAGGTCACAGGGATGCCCGCTTTTTTATAGATCTCTTCTTCAAACGGAAAAATCACTAACATGTGCGACACAGCACGCGCTATTTTTTTTATGCGATTTCGTCGCCATGCCCAAATAGAGGGGCTGATGAAATGTGCTGTCGATATGCCGGCTTCTTTGAGTGCGATTTCTAAATCAAGATTAAAGTCAGGCGCATCGACTCCCACAAACACACCAGGACGTTCTGCTAAGAGTTGTGCACGCAGTGCATCGCGTATACCTTTGATTTCACGGTAGTGTGATACCACTTCAAACAAGCCACGCACTGCCAACTTTTCCATGGGATAGTCAGCAATGAATCCATGTTCCGCCATTGCAGATCCACCAATGCCATGTAGGTGCGCATCAGGCAGCATTGATCGCAAGCCTGACAGCATGCGTGCAGCTAGTATGTCGCCGGATGGCTCACCAGCCACCATCGCAACGATTTGATTAGCGGACGATGCCACGTGTGGTGTGCTCTATGAATTCATGCATTTGTTTTACATGCTGAGCATATAAAGGAGAGTCTTGCTCTTCTTTACGCAGCGCTGTTTTTGCTTCTTCAAGAGTGAAGCCTGATTTATAAATCAATTTATAACAACGGCGTATCGCTGCTATCTCTTCAGGCGAAAATCCTCTGCGCTTTAAACCTTCACTATTAATACCATGCGCTGCTGCAGGATTGCCGGACAAAATCACAAACGGCGGCACATCTTGCGTCAAACTTGTACTCATTCCTACCATGGCATGTGCGCCAATTTTGCAAAACTGATGAACGTTCGCAAAGCCACCTAATATGACCCAATCTTCTATATGAACATGTCCTGCAAGTTGTGCATTGTTTGCAAATATCGTGTGATTTCCGATCTGACAATCATGCGCAAGATGCACATAAGCCATGATCCAGTTATCGTTACCTAAACGGGTTACGCCCACATCTTGCGCGGTACCACGATTAAAAGTACAAAACTCACGTATGGTATTGCGATCACCAATTTCTAAGCGCGTTTCTTCACCTTGATATTTTTTATCTTGAGGAGCAGCACCGATAGATGAAAATTGAAAAAAGGTGTTGTCTTTACCGATGGTGGTGTGACCTTCAATGACCACATGCGGTCCAACACGTGTACCGGCAGCAATCGATACTTGTGGACCGATAATGCTATAAGCACCAATCTCTACACTTGCATCTAATGTAGCTTGTGGATCAACCAGTGCGGTAGGATGTATCTTCGCCATTGCTATCCTTATTCTGCTGGCGTGGGATCAGTAATACTACGCATAGTACACATTAAGTCGGCTTCTACTGCGACTTGTCCATCCACTGTAGCCTGCGTTTTAAATTTCCAGATGCCACGTGCATGACGCTGTATCTCGACTAACATCAGTAGTTGATCACCTGGCACTACCGGACGTTTAAAGCGTGTATTGTCTATCCCTAAAAAATACACTACTGCATTTTCATCTGGCTTTTGACCCATGGTGAGAAATGCTAATAACGCAGATGTTTGCGCTAAGGCTTCTATCATTAGCACACCAGGCATCACCGGCTTATTCGGGAAATGACCATTAAAAAATTCTTCATTAATCGTGACATTTTTAATAGCACTTATGGATTTTCCAGATTCCCAATCCAAGACACGATCGACTAACAATAAAGGATAGCGATGCGGTAGATATTCTTTAATCTGATTACAGTCTAAGGTTTTCATTTTGAGAGGGAGCAGCTTTCTAAGATGATGATTATTTTTGATCTGCTTGCAACAATGGTTTTATATTCTTTTCTAGTTCACGTAAACGATTGCGCATGTCTTCTAAATTTCTCACGATCGCAGCTGTTTTTTCCCAGTCTGCGTTTTTCGCAAGTGGATAAAAACCTGTGTACTGTCCTGCTTCATGAATCGAACGAGATACTAAACTACCGGAAGATACATGTACATGGTCAGCGATGGTCAAATGGCCTAAAACCATTGCTGCTCCACCAAAGGTGCAATGTTTTCCTATCTTGGCACTGCCTGCAACACCGACACAGCCGGCCATTGCAGTATGTGCACCGATCAAACAGTTATGCGCGATTTGAATTTGATTGTCTAACTTAACGCCATCTTCAATCACGGTGTTATCTAAAGCACCGCGATCTATGGTGGTGTTGGCACCAATATCCACATCATTACCGATACGTACACCACCTGTTTGTGGAATTCTTATCCACTCACCCTGATCATTCGCAAATCCAAATCCATCACTACCAATCACAGCACCTGATTGAATCACACCACGTTCACCGATGTGACAATCTGCAAGAAAAGTTACCTGTGGATGAAATACCGTACCTGATCCGATTCGAGCGCCACGCCCCACAAATGATCCCGCTCCAATCACACAATGTTCGCCAATTTCAACTTCTGCTTCTATCGTCACATTTGCTGCGATGGTAGCTGTTGCAGCAATGCGAGCACTACTATCTACGACAGCGCTAGCATGAATACCAGGTGTGATGACAGGCGTATTGAGTTTGACAAAATACTGTGCCGCTCGAGCGAAGTACGCATAAGGGTTAGCAGTGATAATGCGCGCACCCTGATACGAGGTCGAGACAAGAAGATGATCAGACTCTGAAAGTATGAGCGCACCCGCCGCTGATTTTTCGGCTAGTGCGCGCAACTTTGAATTGGACAGAAAGGTGATGTGCTGCGCATTCGCTGTTTCCAGCGCAGCCATCCCTGTGACGAGGTAATCCGGACTACCTATCAACCGACCGCCTAAGCTTTCGACTAATTGCCCGAGTCGAGTGCTCATGGCGGCTAACTCCGGCTTATTTATTGAGTGCCTTAATCACTTTTTCAGTGATATCAATGCGAGGACTTGCATACACTGCTTCTTGAAAAATAATGTCATATTTTTCAGCTTCGGCAATTTGCTTAATCACTTTATTAGCACGCTCTAACACTACAGCGAGTTCTTCATTACGGCGTTGATTTAAGTCTTCACGGAATTCACGTTGTTTACGCTGAAAATCTTTATCCATTTCCGCTAACTCACGCTGACGTTTATTACGATCAGAATCCGATAAGACTGGCGCTTCTTTATCTAAACGCTCTGCCGTTGCTTTCAAACGCGCTGCTGCTTCCTGCAATTCTTTTTCGCGTTTAGAAAATTCTAGCTCCAACTTAGCAGTCGCCGCTTTGGAAGGTGCAGCCTCACGGAAAATGCGCTCAGTGCTAACAAAGCCTATCTTGGTTTCCTGCGCTAAGGCAGACGACATGCAGCCCATAGATAAAGCAGCTGTCAGGCTCATGCATATTGCTTTTTTGATTACAGAATTCAATTCAATCTCCGCAACGTAAATGTTGATTATGCCATTGGTCTATTAAAAGCCGGTACCCAACTGAAATTGGAAGGCTTGTGTTCTATCAAAGCTAGCTGGATTCATAGGACGCGCCAGTGACAACTTGAGTGGGCCTACCGGTGAAATCCAACTGATACCTAAACCTGCACTGTAGCGCAGGTCTTTGAAACTAATATTGTCGCCATCTTGCGGATTGAATACCTGACCTGCATCGAAGAAGGTAAACCAACGCAAGCTACGATCTACGCCAGTGCCAGGGAAAGGCATTTGCAATTCTGCATTCATCAACACACGAGCTTGACCACCAATAGGTAAGAATAAACCTGTAGTCGTCGATTGAGCAGCTGCAGTAGATAAGGAACCGGCGAAATATCCACGCACTGAACCTATACCACCAGCATAATAATTTTTAAAGATAGGATAGTCGTTACCAATACCTGCACCGTAATTCACTTCACCGTTCAATGCCAAGGTGATGGATTTCGTCACAGGCCAAAAGTATTGATCCTGATAACCAGAGCGGTAATACTTCACCGTACCTGCTGGTGACACTTCAAAGTTAGCACGCTGAAAACGACCTTCAGTTGGAATCAAAGCACTGTCACGTCTATCTCGTTGCCATGCAACTGTGAGTGGGAATGACGTGGTGTGAGCGGTACCAATACCACCTGCAGTACCAAAGGAGTCAACGTAATCAATATAACGCTGAGGACTATTTGATTTTGTATCAACCGTTGTATCTTCAATACCGGCACCAAAGAAGATACGGTCATATTCTGAAACCGGCACACCAAAGTTAACATTCGCACCTTTGGTTTCAATTTTATAGTCTGTCGTGTTCAGCAAATAGTAAGGTGGACGTGCAGTTCGTAAGAACACTTCATAAGTACGACTTACACCATCCTCAGTGAAATAGGGATTGGTATGCGAGATCGCAATGGTACGAAACACTTTACTGGTGTTCACACTAATACCAATGTTGTTACCCGTACCGAAAGCATTTGCCTGATTCACTGAACCCGTTAAGGTTAATCGTTCACTACTAGAGAAACCAGCACCTAACATAATGTTACCGGTTGGTTTTTCAGTCACATCCACATTTAAATCTACTTGATCATTTGTACTAGGTACATCAACGGTATCTATCTTTGTATCAGTAAAAAAGCCCAGTCGACCTAAACGATCTTTAGAGAGTTTAATTTTATCGCCGTCGTACCATGAACTTTCAAACTGTCTAAATTCACGACGGATAACTTCATCACGGGTACGATCATTACCACCAACATTGATGCGTCTCACATAAACACGCTTACCAGGATCAACAAAAATCGTGAAACTAACTTCACCTTTTTCGCGATTAATTTCTGGCGCTGCATTTACATTCGCAAAGGCATAACCAAAGACCCCCATGCGTTCAGAAATTTTCTTAGTACTCTGGGTCATTTTCTCGCCAGAATAAGCATCACCTTTTTTTAATTGCACAAGGCTGGCTAGTTCAGATTCACGACCGAGCATCTCGCCTTCAAGTTTAATATCAGTGATCGTAAATTTCTGACCTTCACTAATATTAATCGTGACGAAGATATCTTTCTTATCTGGTGTAATGGATACCTGCGTTGAATCAACTTGCATTTCTAGATAGCCGCGATTCAAATAAAACGAACGCAGTGCTTCAATATCACCCGCTAGTTTTTGTTTTGAGTATTGATCGGCTTTGCTATACCAAGTAAACCAACCAGAGGTCGATAATTTCAATTGACCAAGCAAATCATCTTCAGGGAAAACTTTATTGCCGATGATATTAATTTGTTTGATCTTAGCGATTTCACCTTCATCGACTGCAAAGGTCACATTGACGCGATTTCTTTCGATTGGGGTGATGGTGGTGGTAACTTGTACACCATATAAACCACGTGCCAAATATTGACGCTTTAATTCTTGTTCAGCGCGATCGACTAAGGCTTTATCTAAAATACGCGACTCACCTAAACCAATTTCTTTCAATGATTTTGTTAATTGCGCTTTATCAAATTCTTTGGTGCCAGTGAATTCCACCGCTGCGATAGCAGGTCGTTCTTCCACCATGACGACTAAGACATCGCCATCTCTTTCAATCCGCACATCTTTAAAAAAACCAGTGGCATACAGCGCTTTAATCGAAGCAGCTGCTTTATCGTCATTAAAGAGATCGCCGACACGTACAGGAAGATAGCCAAACACCGTACCGGCTTCAGTACGTTGTATACCTTCTACCCGTATATCTTTAATCGTAAATGGATCAACAGCAAAAGCTTGTCCTGTACAAAAAGCAAAGGCAGCTATGGCGATTAATCGGCGGGAGAAAAACGGCGACGCAGTGCGCTTGGATTCAAATTTCATCAGCTAAGAGTGTTAAGCACTTCGAGATTGATTAGCTAAGTCGTGTTAGCAAGCAAATAATCATCATGAAACTAAACGAGCGATGTCATTAAAAATAGCCACCGCCATCAAGACCATGAGTATGCCCACTCCAGCACGCTGAGCAATGTCACTCACTCGTTGCGATACAGGACGACCAGTCAAAAGTTCTAGCGAATAATACAACAAATGCCCTCCATCTAGCACTGGAATTGGCAAGAGATTCATCACTCCAAGGCTAATACTAATAAAAGCCATAAAGGATAAAAAACTAATTACGCCCAAGCGAGCAGTCTGCCCTGCGTAATCCGCAATCGTGATGGGACCGGTAATGTTCTTTAAAGAAGCTTCACCTATTATCATCTTACCAAGCATCGCTAAACTCATGGCACTGGTGTCCCATGTTTTAGTTGCACCTTTTGCAATCGCAACCGGCAGATTTTCACTCACCGTGATCAACTCAGCAGTCGTATCAATTTGAGCACGAATGCGTCCCACCATGCGCTCACCCACACGCTCTGCTTCCGGCATGATTTGCACGCTAAATACTTGTCCTGCGCGCAGGCCTTCTAGTGTCAACGTTTGTCCAGCAGAATTCTGCAAACGCATGACCATCTCTATGCCGTTCTCGACCAAGTCACCATTGATACGAACAATCACATCACCTGCTTGCAATCCAGCTCGCGCAGCCGGTCCATCCGGCATGATTTGACTAAATTTCGCTTTCGGCTTGGCAGTATCAAGTCCCAACTTATCCATGAGATGTTCATCAAGATCAGCGGTCGCTATCTCAGTCGTAGGTAAATTTAAGTTGAGGATTTCTTGATTACCTGCTGCGGTAGGTCGCAAAATTGCTAATTGTGCAGGACGCTTATCCATCACCGCATGCATCAACTCCCAACGCAAATCTGACCAAGTCTGCAATTCAGTCCCATTCACTGAAGTGATGAGATCACCGGTTTTCAAACCAGCTACTGCCGCCGATGAATTTTGTTTGACAGTGACGCGTGCAATAATTTCAGGCACGCCATGCATATACAAACCAGCAAAAATAAGAATCGCTAATAAAAAATTAGCAACTGGTCCCGCCAACACGATAGCAATACGCTTCATGACTGGTTGATGTGTGAATTCACGTTGCAATTCTTGTTCAGATAACTCGCCGATATCCTCTTCACGTGCATCGAGCATCTTCACATAACCACCTAGCGGCAACGCAGACACTGCCCACTCAGTTTGATCAACACCAAAGCGACGTGACCAAATGACGGGCCCCATACCCACAGAAAAACGCAAGACTTTCACACCACACCAACGCGCCAATAAATAATGTCCAAGCTCATGCACAATCACGAGCACACCCAGAACAACAGCAAAAGCCAATAAAGTTTGTAATAGCGTCATGCAAATTTTCTAAAAAATATTTAGGATGAAATAAGTGACTGCGTAAGATCGCGTGCACGCTGATCTTGTTCTAATAAAGATTCAAGATCCGATACAGCAGTCGATGGGATTGTGGCCATCACGGTTGCAATCAGTTCATTAATTTTTCTAAATCCAATTTTTCGATCAAGAAAAGCTTCTACCGCAATTTCATTCGCGGCATTCAGTAAAGCCGCTGCACTACCACCAACATGCAAAGCATCAAATGCTAATTGTAAACACGGGAATTGTTCAAAGTTAGGACGATGAAAATGCAGTTCAGCGATTTTTGCTAAATCAATCGGCTCCACACCGGATGCTATCCGCTCTGGATAAGCCAATGCATGCGCAATTGGCGTACGCATATCTGGATTACCTAGCTGCGCTAATACAGAGCCATCGGCATAGGACACCATAGAATGAATCACACTTTGCGGATGTATCACTACCTCAATTTGATCAGCCGCAGCACCAAACAACCAATGCGCTTCGATAACTTCCAAGCCCTTATTCATCATCGTTGCAGAATCGACTGATATTTTTTTACCCATACTCCAATTCGGATGTGCTACTGCTTCCTCTGGTGTGACATCGGCTAATGACTCCACTGCACGATGTAGAAAAGGCCCACCTGAAGCAGTGAGTAATATTTTACGAATACCATGATGCACAGGAACACGTGCGTAATTCAGCGGCAAGCATTGGAAGATCGCATTGTGTTCACTATCAATTGGCAACAAGGTGGCACGACTTTCATGCACTGCATCCATGAAAATCTGACCAGACATCACTAGCGCTTCTTTATTTGCCAATAAAATTTTCTTACCCGCTTTAGCTGCTGCTAACGCAGAAGGTAAACCAGCCGCACCTACGATAGCTGCCATCACCACATCACATGCTGTTGCAGAAGCAACGTCACATAAAGCGTCAGGACCATAGCTCACTTCTGTTTTTAATCCTGCTTTTTTTAATAGCACAGTTAACGCTGCTGCAGCTAGGGCTGAACCAACCACCACACACTGAGGTTGAAAACGCGCACACTGCTCTGCTAATGCTTCAACTTTGCTATGTGCCGTTAATGCATAAACAGAATAACGATCGGGATGACGCGCAATCACATCAAGTGTAGAAAGACCAATTGAACCGGTTGAGCCGAGTATGGTAATGGATTGTGCAGAGTGTTTTTGCATACTATGACTTTATTATTTTTATAGTCCAATACTCATCAACACAATCAAAGGCATGACTGGTATCAGAGCATCAATGCGGTCTAATACACCACCATGACCTGGTAACAGTGTGCTGCTATCTTTTACACCAGCACGGCGCTTTAACAATGATTCAAATAAATCGCCAACAATACTCGCTACAACAATCACCGTCATGCATAACATCCACAGAGGCCAACCTAAACTACGCTGTAATTGCGCACTAAAACTATCCGCTAATAATGGTGTGAAAACACTAGCTACGCCGAATAGCATGACGAACAACCAACCACCTGCCACACCTTCCCAACTCTTACCTGGTGAAATAGTAGGCGCAAGTTTACGCTTGCCGATAGCACGTCCTACAAAATAAGCACCGATGTCTGCTATCCAAACGATAGCCATCGCAGAGATTAAAAACAGCACTGAACGCTGATACAACACATAAATTGAAATGAAGCAGCCCAACAGTGTTAAGAGAAAAATGAGAGTGAATAAATAACCACGCGCACCATCCGTAGTGGGCAAACCAAATTTCAATGCAGGGAAAAACCGCATAGACCACACTAGCACGCAGATTAAAGCGAGATTAAAAATATCAACTGGAGTTTGCGTTGCTAATGCCCAGAATAAAACAGGCACAGCGATCAACGACAGTGGCAAGGCACGATTGATAGAAAAGAGTCGCAGACTTTCCCAAACTGCTGCAGCAAAAAACACAGCAAGGGTGATTTTCACAATAAAATCTGAACCAGAAAGCAGAACCGCTGCTAGCAAGATTAACAATACGACGGCGGTGATGATGCGTTGTCCTAGCATTAGGAAGCTTTCCTAACTTCCTGCACTTGCGCACTAGTGCGTCCAAAGCGTCGCTCGCGCTGCTGATAAGAGAGAATCGCTGTATCCAGTGAAGCAGCATCAAAATCAGGCCAGTAGGTGTCTGTGAAATACAGTTCTGCATAGGCTAACTGCCATAACAGAAAATTTGAAATACGTTGTTCACCACCAGTGCGTATAAAAAGATCAGGTTCTGGTGCGTAGGCCATGACTAAATGGCGTGCGAGATCTTCTTCTGTAAAGTCAGTCACACCCGGCATAGCTGCCATCATTTTTTGTGTAGCTTGCATGACATCCCAACGACCACCGTAATTTGCACATACCGTCAAAGTAAGACCAGTGTTTGCAGCAGTATGTGCTTGCGCTTCTTCTATCATCTTTTGTAGATTGCTATCGAAGCGCGTTAAATCACCTACTATTTTTAAACGTATGTTATTAGCGTGCATACGTTTCACTTCACGCTCTAATGCACTCACAAACAAACGCATGAGCATAGATACTTCTTCTGCAGGACGACGCCAATTTTCCGAACTAAATGCAAACAGCGTAAGAAATTTCACGCCACGCTCAGCACACGCTTGCACCACACCGCGCACCGCTTCCACACCTTTCACATGTCCCGTTACTCTGGGTAGATAGCGCGAAGTAGCCCAACGACCATTGCCATCCATGATGATGGCAATATGTCGTGGCACTAAAGGCGCATCAGGTATTTCTTGCGTTGAACTGGTTAAATCCATAGTCAGTACAAAGTGATTGAAAAATTAAACCGTGAAACTTTATAACAAACGAACACTCTTTTTTAGGCGCTATACCGTCATCACTTCTTTTTCTTTTTCTTGCACTAACTTATCTATCTCAGCTACGAATTTATCTGTCAGCTTTTGTACTTCATCTTGAGCACGACGTTCATCGTCTTCTGATACCGTTTTATCTTTCAATAATTTTTTCAAACCTTCGTTCGCATCACGACGCACGTTACGAATAGCGATCTTTGCATCTTCCGCTTCAACTTTAACCAACTTGACCATTTCTTTACGACGCTCTTCTGTTAAAGCAGGCGTCGGTACGCGTATCAAATCACCCTGTGCAGAGGGATTTAAACCAAGATCCGATTCACGTATCGCTTTTTCTATGGTGCTCAGTAGTTTTTTCTCCCACGGTTGAACGCCTAAAGTACGTGCATCCAATAAGGTGATGTTAGCTACACCACCAATAGGAGTAGGCGTGCCATAGTAATCAACCATGACATGATCCAACATACCTGCATGCGCACGACCAGTTCGCACTTTAGCTAAATTAGATTTCAAAGTCTCTATCGACTTATGCATTTTTTGATCTGTGTTTTTCTTAATATCAGCAATCGTCATGCTGTTTTCCTCCTACAATAAATTCTATGAACTTGATGTTAATCAGCGTAGCTATTCTTCAGTCTACTGTGATTTAAACATGAACCAAAGTGCCCTCGTCTTCGCCCATTATCACGCGTTGTAATGCACCGGATTTAATAATAGAAAATACTTTAATAGGTAACTTCTGATCACGGCATAAAGCAAACGCAGTGGCATCCATGACTTGTAAATGTTTAGCAATCGCTTCATCAAACGTAATCGCTGAATAGCGGGTTGCTGTTGGATCTTTTTTCGGATCAGCGCTATACACACCATCTACCTTGGTCGCTTTTAATACGACTTCCGCGCCTATCTCAGCACCACGCAATGCAGCTGCAGTATCCGTTGTGAAAAATGGATTACCAGTACCTGCAGCGAAGATAACAATTTTGCCTTCTTCCATGTATTGCAATGCCTTAGGACGCACATAAGGCTCAACCACTTGTTCAATACCGATTGCTGACATTACCCTAGCTACCATACCAGCCTGACGCATCGCATCAGCCAAAGCTAGTGAATTCATCACTGTTGCCAGCATACCCATGTAGTCAGCAGTCGCTCTATCCATACCCTGCGCACCAGGTGCAACGCCACGAAAAATATTTCCACCACCAATAACAATGGCCAATTCCACACCAAGTTTAGCAACATCAGACACATCGGCCACCATGCGTTCTATGGTGGCGCGATTAATACCATAAGGATCGTCACCCATTAGGGCTTCACCAGAGAGTTTCAGTAGTACGCGCTTATAAGCGGGTGTAGTCATAGGCCTGGCTCCGAGGATGATTTAATTTCAATTTAACCTTCATCACAAAAACCACCGTTATTCTAACGGCTGATCCTGCTGTTCTTGGTGTTTCCCATTAAGGGCACCCAAAAAAACGGGCCTCTCGGCCCGTTTAATCATTACTGATACTTATCCTTGTTTGGCTGCAGCTACTTGCGCTGCCACCTCTGCTGCAAAGTCATCTTGTTTCTTCTCAATGCCTTCACCCACTACATACATGGTGAAAGCTTTAACAGATGCATTACTTGCTTTAAGCATTTGCTCCACAGTCTGCTTATCGTTTTTCACAAACGCCTGATTGAAGAGTGACACTTCTTTCAAGAATTTTTGTACAGAACCTTCTACCATTTTTTCTGCGATATCAGCTGGCTTACCTGATTCTTCCGCCTTTAAACGTGCAACTGAACGTTCTTTTTCAATCAAGTCTGCAGGTACTTGTTCTGATGAGAGTGATACTGGCTTCATCGCTGCAATATGCATTGCTACGTCTTTACCAATTTGCTCATCAGCTGCATCAAATTCCACCATCACACCAATACGAGTGCCGTGTAAATAGGAAGTGAGTTTAGAAGCTGTCTCAAAACGCTGAAAACGACGGATAGACATGTTTTCACCAATACGACCAACTAAGGTTGTACGTTGTTCTTCTACAGTTTTACCATCTAATGGCAAAGCAGCTAATGCAGCCAAATCCGCAGGATTATGCTCAGCAATCAGACGTGCAATATCAGCTGCTAATTTTAAGAAATCATCATTTTTTGTAACGAAGTCAGTTTCGCAATTGACTTCGACTAAAGCGCCTACTGATCCTTTGATATGCGAAGCAACCACACCTTCAGCTGCAATACGCGATGCTGCTTTAGACGCTTTGCTACCCAGTTTTACACGCAGAATTTCTTCCGCACGGTCCATATCACCATCAGCTTCTGTTAATGCCTTTTTGCACTCCATCATGGGAGCGTCTGTCTTGGCGCGAAGTTCACCTACCATTGCCGCCGTAATTGCCGCCATTTTCTTTCTCCTAATTGCGAGATGTCATTCGACATTCTCTGTAAAGTTCACAATGCATTCAATTCATGTACTCGAAAAAAAGGGGCTAACTGCAGTTGCCCCAATTTTTCCGTCTCACTTGCGAGTGAGACTGGCCAACACTGCTGGCATTAAGCCTCTTCGTTTACTTCTACGAATTCGTCAGCACCTGCTTTTACGGATTCGACGATATCTTTTACTGAGTTTGCGCGACCATCGAGGATGGCATCAGCCACACCACGTGCATACAAGGTAATCGCTTTTGATGAGTCATCATTACCAGGGATCACATAATTCACGCCATCTGGAGAATGGTTGGTATCAACCACGCCAATGACAGGAATACCCAGTTTAACGGCTTCAGAAATTGCGCCTTTGTGGAAACCGACGTCAATAACGAAAATCGCATCAGGCACGCCGCCCATATCTTTGATACCGCCAATTGCTTTTTGCAGTTTGTCGAGTTCACGGCTAAACATCAGCGCTTCTTTTTTCGACAGTTTTTCTACTGAACCTTCAGCAACAGAAACTTCCATTTCTTTTAAACGCTTGATAGAAGTTTTGATGGTTTTGAAGTTAGTCAACATACCGCCCAACCAACGTTGATCCACGAAAGGCACACCCGCACGCTTAGCTTCAGCAGCAATAATCTCACGCGCTTGACGTTTGGTGCCAACCATTAAAATGGTGCCGCGATTAGAAGATAATTGACGTATGTATTTCATCGCCTCTTGGAACATGCCCAGAGTTTTTTCCAAGTTGACGATATGAATTTTGTTGCGATGACCGAAGATAAAAGGGGCCATCTTAGGATTCCAGAAGCGAGTTTGGTGGCCAAAATGCACACCTGCTTCCAGCATTTCACGCATGGTGACTGACATAATTGATTCTCCAGGGTTAGCTCTAGAATCTACCCAGTGACCTGAATCATTTTGCTGACTCAAGCACCCTTGTTGGGATAGATTCGAAATTTACAAAAAACGCTTAGAGGGCATCTAAGCAAACTATTTACGAATTAACAAAATAACAGCATGTGTAACTGTCATTTAGCTAACCAAGAATTTTAACCGATAAACAATGATTCTCCAACCTCTATCCGCATTCTAAGAGCGCTAAGCCTATGCCTAGACTATAATTTCGACTTCAAATAAAGATTCACCATGCAAAATGGTGCAAGTATGACAACATGGGCCAAATTTCCATTAAGACCGAAGAAGACATACAAGGCATGCGCATTGCCGGAAGACTTGCATCAGAAGTGCTTGATTTCATAGCACCGCATGTAAAACAAGGCATCAGCACTGATGAACTTGATCGCCTGTGTCATGAATACATGGTGAATGTGCAGCAATCGATTCCTGCACCATTAAATTATTGCCCTCCCGGTTACACGCCTTATCCGAAAGCGATTTGCACTTCAGTTAATGACGTGGTGTGTCATGGCATACCAGGTGATAAAGTTTTAAAAACCGGTGACGTCATTAACATTGACATCACTGTCATTAAAGATGGCTACCACGGTGATACGAGTCGTATGTTCTACGTGGGCGAACCATCCATACTCGCTAAGCGTTTGGGCGATATCACATTTGAATCCATGTGGTTAGGCATTTCTAAAATTAAACCCGGCGCACATCTTGGTGATATCGGCTATGCCATTCAACAATATGCTGAAAAAGCAGGCTATAGCGTGGTAAGAGAATTTTGTGGTCATGGCATAGGCAAGGTGTTTCATGAAGAGCCACAGGTATTGCACTATGGTCGTCCAGGTACCTTAGAAAAATTAGTCGCCGGTATGATTTTCACTGTTGAACCTATGATTAATGCAGGTCGTCGTGAAATTCGTGAGATGGGTGATGGTTGGACCATTAAAACTAAAGATCGCAGTCTATCTGCCCAGTGGGAACACACTGTTTTAGTGACGGAGACAGGCTATGAAGTCCTCACCGTTTCAGCAGGTTCCCCTCCTCCACCCGCAATGATTTCGGAGCATCATGCCGGCGCCCCGGCAAGCGTTGCCTGATCAGGCATCCCTAGCCCGTTCACTACGTGAGCAGCTCAAGCACGGTCGCGCGCAGATCGTTGCTGAATTTCGTCTGCATCCTAAGCCAGAGCGTTTATTAACGCGCATGCGTAAAAATGCTGATCAAGTCATGACAGCAGCGTGGAAAGCCTTGCACTTACCTACAAGTACATGCTTAGTTGCGGTCGGTGGTTATGGTCGTGGTGAATTGTTTCCGCATTCAGATATTGATTTACTGATCTTATTAGATCAAGCGCCTGACTTAGCACTACAAGCTCAATTAGAAAAACTGGTGCAATTATTCTGGGACCTAGGTTTAGAAATTGGACATAGCATACGCACCGTTGAAGAATGTCTGACTGAATCTGCAGCAGACATCACTGTGCAAACTAGTCTGTTAGAAGCACGACTTATCACAGGCAATCGTGCACTCTTTCAATCACTGCAGCAGCGCTATCAACAAGCTATGGATGCACGCGCTTTCTTTCAGGATAAAACACTGGAACTAAGACAGCGTCATGTGAAGTATGAAAACACACCGTATAGCCTTGAGCCGAATTGCAAAGAAAGTCCTGGTGGACTACGTGATTTGCAAGTCATTTTATGGGTGGCGAAAGCAGCTGGACTAGGTAAGTCATGGCGTGAACTAGCAGCCAATGATCTCATCACCGCAACTGAAGCAAGACAACTAGCAGAAAAAGAACGGGCTTTTAAAGATATACGTATCCGTTTGCATTTATACGCTGAACGACGTGAAGATAGATTAGTCTTTGATGTGCAAACTGCAATTGCAGAAACCTATGGCTTTGAAACAAGTAGTGAGCGTCGTTCTAGTGAATTGCTCATGCAACGCTACTACTGGGCTGCGAAAGCAGTCACACAGCTAAATTCTATTTTGCTACAAAACATAGAGGCAAAACTTTTTCCTCAAACCAGTATTTCGCGACCAGTCAATGCGCGCTTTAATGAAGTGAATGGCGTTATCGATATCGCGCATGAAAAAATTTTTGATGAAACGCCTTCTGCCATATTAGAAATTTTTAAAATCTTGCAGCAGAAACGTGAATTAAAAGGCATGACGCCACGCACACAACGTGCGATCTGGCATGCCCGCTTTAATATTGATGCAAAATTTAGGCGCGATCCTGCTAACCGCGCACTATTTTTAGACATACTACAAGCACCTAGTGGTGTGACACATGCCTTAAGGCAGATGAATCAGCTCTCTATCTTGGGTCGCTATTTACCGAATTTCCGTAAAATCATAGGACAGATGCAGCATGATTTATTTCATGTCTATACAGTTGACCAACACATCTTAATGGTGGTCCGTAATGCGCGTCGCTTTTGTATACCCGAGCATGTGCATGAATATCCATTTTGCAGTCAGTTGATCGCAAACTTTGCGCAACCTTGGTTAATTTATATAGCGGCACTTTTCCATGACATTGCCAAAGGACGTGGCGGCGATCATTCTAAATTGGGCAAAGCAGATGCAAGCCGTTTTTGTCGTGACCATGGCCTAACCAAGACAGAGACTGAACTAGTGGTGTTCCTAGTTGAACATCATCTCACCATGTCACAAGTCGCGCAAAAACAAGATTTATCGGATCCCGATGTAATTAAAGCCTTTGTGCGTATCGTGAAAGATGAACGACATCTCACTGCACTCTATTTACTCACCGTTGCAGATATCCGTGGCACCAGTCCTAAAGTATGGAATGCATGGAAAGGTAAACTACTCGAAGATTTATATCGTATGAGTTTGCGTGTGTTGGGTGGTGAAGCACCTACCGCCGATCGCGAACTGAAAAATCGTCAACAAGAGGCAATTGCAGCACTACGTTTGTTTGGCTTATCAGCGACTGCACATGAAGCACTCTGGAAAACACTCGATGTTGGTTATTTCTTGCGTCATGATGCCTCAGAAATCGCTTGGCAAACACGCGTTATACATGAACACTTAGGTAGTGAGTCACCGATTGTACGAGCGCGTCTTGCGCCTATTGGTGAAGGTTTGCAAGTGACAGTGTATGTACGTGACCAACCAGATTTATTTGCCCGAATATGCAGTTATTTTGATAGAAAAAATTTCAGCATCTTGGATGCAAAAGTACACACCACTCGTGATGGTTATGCGCTGGATACTTTCTTAGTCAGTGAGCCCAACTTTGCAGAAAACTATCGTGAACTCATTTCTTTGATTGAACATGATTTAAAAGCATGGTGCCAAACTGCTTCACTCTTACCAGCACCTATCAAAGCGAGATTGTCGCGTTTATCTCGAAATTTTCCGATTACACCAACTATTAATTTACAACCGGATGAACGTGGTCAGTATTACTTACTCTCCATCTCAGCGGGAGACCGTTCTGGCTTGCTGTATTCGATTGCGAATGTATTAGCTCGCTATAAACTTAACCTACACACCGCAAAAATCACAACACTGGGTGAGCGAGTTGAAGACGTGTTTTTACTAGATGGACAGATACTTAGTAATGCACGCAGTCAAATTCAACTTGAATCAGATTTACTTGATGCCCTACGAGTTTGATTTTTGTATTTAATTAGCATTCATCATGACCGAACCCCTAAGACTCTCTAAACGCATGTCTGAACTCGGTCTGTGTTCACGCCGTGAAGCAGATGATTGGATAGCCAAAGGCTGGGTAAAAGTTGATGGTCAGATCATTGCAGAGCTAGGCAGTAAAGTATTACCACATCAAAAAATCACCATAGAACGACAGGCGCAAGCCGAACAATCACGACGTGTATCCGTGCTCATTAATAAACCTATAGGGTTTGTGAGTGGTCAGGCAGAAGATGGCTATAAACCTGCTGTCACGCTAGTGCGCCCTGAAAATCGCTGGGCTGAAGATAAACTTCCTCTACAGTTCTCAGCAGCACAGCTTAAGAGTTTGGTACCAGCAGGCAGATTAGACATAGACTCCACTGGCTTACTGATACTGACGCAAGATGGTCGTATCGCAAAAACATTAATCGGTGAAGACACAAGCGTAGAAAAAGAATATCTCGTGCGTGTGAAATACACCAAGGGTGCAAAACTACCCGAGCATGAATTAAAACGACTCAATCACGGATTAACCTTAGATGGCAAAGCGCTATTGCCCGCTAAAGTGCACTGGCAAAATGAAGATCAACTCTGCTTTATTCTGCGTGAAGGAAAAAAACGTCAGATCAGACGTATGTGTGAAATGGTAGGTCTACAAGTGTTAGCACTGAAACGTGTCCGCATAGGACGCGTCAAACTCGGCAATTTACCTATAGGACAGTGGCGCTATTTAGGCGCTGATGAACAATTTTAGTTTGTTGACATGATGGTTTAATCATCATCATTAGGATCTAAATCTGGAAACAACACACTGGCATAACCAAAGCGTGAAAAATCAGTAATGCGCATAGGATAAAGCATGCCAACTAAATGATCGCATTCATGCTGCACTACTCGCGCATGAAATCCGTCCACTTCTCTATCAATTACGTGACCAAACTGATCAAATCCTTGATAGCGTAAATGCGCATGGCGCGACACCACACCACGTAATCCTGGCACAGATAAACAACCTTCCCAATCTTCTTCTGTTTCATCCGAGAGTACCGTTAAAACAGGATTCAGTAACACGGTTTCAGGTACTGGTGGTGCATCGGGATAGCGTTGTGTTTTCTTAAATCCAAAAATCACGATTTGCAAATTCACACCGATCTGAGGTGCAGCAAGACCAGCACCATTTGCATCATGCATGGTGTCAAACATATCTGCTATCAATTCGTCGAGCTCACGCGTACCAAATTTTTGTACTGGTTCAGCCTGACGTAATAGACGAGGATCCCCCATCTTTAAAATTTCTCTGACTGACATACTTACCCCGCGTGACGCTGCTCTCGCAGCCACTCTGAAAATGCAGCACCTGTTTCAGGATGTTGCAAACCTATTTCTACCGAAGCTTGTAAATAGCCTAACTTAGAACCACAATCAAAACGACGGCCATCATAACGATAGGCAAGCACGGTTTCATCTTTCATTAATGCAGCGATACCATCGGTGAGTTGAATCTCCCCTCCTGCACCTTTGCCGATTTTTTCTAAATAAGAAAAAATATGTGGGCTAAGTACATAGCGACCTACAACAGCCAGTGTAGAAGGTGCTTTATCAGGACTAGGTTTTTCTACGATGGCATTCACTTTTTCACAGCGTTCAGCAAAAGGCTGTGCACTCACAATACCGTATTGTTTCGTTTGTTCTAGTGGTACATCTTGCACTGCTAATAACGATGCCTGATGTTTTTCATACTGTGCTGTCATTTGCGCCATGACACCCACACCACCTGATGCGCCTTGCATAAAGTCATCCGCCAACAATACGGCAAAGGGATCATCACCAACAATAGGTCGCGCACAAAGCACGGCATGTCCTAAACCTAACGCTTCTGACTGACGGATAAACATGCAATGTATATGTTTAGGTATAACTTCACGCACCATGCTAAGTAATTTTTCTTTACCCGCAGCTTCTAGTTCTGCTTCTAATTCATAAGCTTTATCAAAATGATCTTCGATCGCGCGTTTATTGCGCCCGGTGATAAAAATCATTTCAGTAATGCCCGCTTCAACCGCTTCTTCAACGGCATATTGAATCAGGGGTTTATCAACAATCGGTAGCATTTCTTTGGGCTGTGCTTTGGTTGCAGGCAGAAATCGACTTCCTAAACCTGCTACAGGAAAGACTGCCTTACGAATTTTTTTCATGCTTGCTGCTCCAGTAATGTCAATAATCCTGCTTCATCTAAAATAGTCACACCGAGTTCCTGTGCTTTTTCTAATTTACTACCTGCCTCTTCACCTGCCACCACATAGCTGGTTTTTTTCGAAACCGATCCTGCGACTTTGCCACCGGCTGCTTCTATCATCTGCGCAGCTTCGTCTCGCTTTAAATTCGGTAGCGTACCTGTAATCACAAACGTCATGCCCGATAAAATTAATGATTGCTGCACCACTTCTACATCTTGCCAATACACACCCGCCTCACGCAATTGTGTAATC
This sequence comes from Pseudomonadota bacterium, assembly GCA_041176585.1. Taxonomy (GTDB): domain Bacteria; phylum Pseudomonadota; class Gammaproteobacteria; order Burkholderiales; family Burkholderiaceae_D; genus Pernthalerella. Next base: position 997 of record JBEDCU010000153.1, on the reverse strand, counting down.
AATGACCGATTCAGTGGATCCGCAAAAAACTGCAACAACATCGTCGCGACTACAGGACCGATATCATTAACGGCTAATATCTGTTCTTCATTCGCAGCCATTAATGCATCGAGATTACCAAAGTGACGAGCTAATTCTTTCGCAGTTGATTCACCAACATGACGTATACCTAATGCATAAATAAAACGCGCTAAGGTGGTTGATTTTGATTTTTCTAATGCATCAATCACATTTTGCGCAGATTTTTTCGCCATGCGATCTAAGTCCGCAAGTGTACTTAGTTCTAAGTGATAAAAATCAGCTGGCGTGGTGACAATTTCTTTATCCACTAATTGCTCGACTAATTGCTCGCCTAAACCTTCTATATCCATCGCTCTTCTAGATACAAAATGCAGTAAGCCGCCTTTGCGTTGCGCAGCACATTTTATCCAACCACCAGAGCAGCGCGCGACTGCTTCATCTTCAGCACGAACAATAGTCGATCCACAAACTGGACAAGCTGTAGGCATCACAAACTCAGTTACCGTAGCAGGACGTCGTTCAGGCACATAGGACACGACTTCAGGAATCACATCACCGGCACGACGCACAATGACGGTGTCACCTATGCGTATATCTTTACGTTTGACTTCATCTTCGTTATGCAAAGTAGCATTGGTTACCGTTACACCACCTACTGACACAGGAGCTAAGCGCGCAACGGGTGTAATAGCTCCTGTGCGACCGACTTGTACATCAATGCCCTGCACTACAGTGATGGCTTCTTCTGCTGGGAATTTATGTGCCAATGCAAAACGTGGAGCGCGTGAAACAAATCCTAATTGCTGTTGTTGCTGATGTTGATTGACTTTATAAATAACGCCATCTATCTCATATGGCAAGTGGGTACGCTTAATGGATATATCAGCAAAGAATTCAAGCAAGCCTACAGCACCACTTTTGATTGCACGTTCTTCACAAACAGGTATGCCGAGTTGTTGATACCAATCTAATAGTG
>JBEDCU010000152.1:0-4504 GCA_041176585.1 Pseudomonadota bacterium | reverse complement strand
TTACAATACTCAGTATGACAATCTATGATTTCAATATCAGTTTTCGTATTTACGTAGTATTTTGGTAATTTAATTCTTGAATTAAGGACGACTATTTTCATGACTATTTCTATGTTTCAGGCCAGCGTGCCACGCTTGATCAATGCTTTAAATAATTTATCGCATATTCTCGATAAAGCGCAGGCGCATATCGATGCAAAAAAAATTGATGCCAGTGCTTTAATTCAATTTCGTTTATATCCAGATATGCTTAATTTCACCCGCCAAGTTCAAATCGCGAGTGATACGGCTAAGGGTGTTGTTGCCAGACTGGCAGGGGTTGAGATTCCCGCTTATGAAGATAATGAGCAGTCGATTGCCGATCTCAAAGCAAGAATTGCAAAAACAATCGCATTCATTCAGGGCATTAAGCCTGAACAAATCGATGGCACAGAAGATAAAGATATTATTACTAAACGCGGCGAGAAAGAAACACATTATAAAGGCATGCAATTTTTATTAGGCCATGCAATTCCGAATGTCTATTTTCATACCACGACTGCTTATGCTATTTTGCGTCACAACGGGGTTGAAGTAGCTAAGCGTGATTATCTAGGTAATCCTTAATTTGCATTAAACAGTGCGAGCTTCTCTGAATAATAAATCTCAGAGAAGCATCGTTAAGCTATAAACGATACGCTATGAAATTTAATCAGTTCATTGATTACATACAACCTAGAATATATGCAGCAATAATTTATCTTTCTGATAGCTTGCTGGATGACCCTGCTTATCTCGCTATAATTTTTTCTTAGATTTTTTATAAAACATCATTTTTATTCATGCTGTATCTACTTAAAACTCTGATCGCTGCGATTGTTATCGTATTGACGACTGAACTCAGTAAGCGTAGCACTTCACTGGCGGCGTTATTACTTGCCTTACCTATCGTCTCTGTGACTAGCTTTATTTGGATTTATTATGAAACACAGGATAAAACAAAAATTGCGGAATTAAGCGCAGAAACATTTTGGTATGTGATTCCCTCATTGCCTATGTTTTTATTATTCAGCTGGCTGTTGAGACATGATGTTAACTTCTTTGTTGCCCTGCTTGCCTGCTGCGCTTTAACAGCAGCTTTATTTGGTCTGGTGCGATATTTCCAAACTTAAGTTTTGAAATCCATAGCATTACAAACTATTGATTTACACCATGTTTATCTTTTTTCCACTTGCAGACTCTGATTACAAAATTTAACTATGTCAACTATTCCAGCTTGCCCAATCTGCCATATGGAAAATACCTATGAAGATGGCAGTAATTATATGTGTGCGGATTGTGCGCATGAATGGTCCATTAATCAGATAGCAGATGAAAATAGTGAAGCTGATGGGACTGTGCGTGATGCGAATGGCAATCCACTCGCAGATGGTGATGCTGTGATTCTGATTAAAGATTTAAAAGTTAAAGGCACATCCACTGTGTTGAAAAAAGGAACGAAAGTTAAAAGCATACGACTTGGTGCCACATCAGATGGCCATGAAGTCGATTGTAAAATGGATGCAGGTAATTTCATGTTAAAAGCATCCTTTCTTAAAAAGGCTTAATTTTTTAAGTCATCTAATGAACCAACTTATTTTGATGCGTAATATATGCAAGCTAATCATTATTTCATTGGCTTTAACTTCATCCTGTGCCAAAGCAGTTGTTGAATTACGCAATCAAGAAATTGCTGAATGCTCTCAAAGCGAGATTAAAACTTGGGAAGATAACCGCGATATAGCAGCAAAATTTTCTCCTATTGTTTTTTACTATGACCATACAGGTGCACCTACTTGGTTTAGCGAAAAACAAGTTTCTGAACTTATAGAACGTGCAGCTAGTGCATGGTCACAATGTGGCATACCAGCGCTAGTGGTGAGTAAAAATAATAAAGCTCATCCATCAACAAGCATGGTGAGCATAGATTGGAATATTGCTGGTAGTCGCGGTAATTTTGGTTTGGCTAATCTTACACAAAATCAACTCTCCCTAGGCTTACCTGCTTTTCAATTACTGAATCAACGTAATCCTAAACATAATGCGCTTGAGACTTTACAAATGGTGTTGTCACATGAAATGGGCCACTTTTATGGAATGATGGCGCATTCTCGGCGCTGCATTGATGTACTGTCTTACTATCATGATGGCAAAGGCGGTCAGTGTTATTCACGCTTCCCCGACATCATTAGAAAATTTCCTGAGTACCGCTCAACGCTTCCTACAGCGTGTGATATTCAACGCTGTAAAATCTTAAATCGCAAAGACTAATCGTATTTCTATTTTAGATTTTCAATAAAGACTTTACTGGTATAGCAGCTTGCGCTAATCGCTGATTGCCTTGCAATGCTTCGATTTCTAATAAAACTATTGCACCGGCTACGATGGCATTTGCTTTCTTCACTAAATTCGCTGCTGCGATTAAGGTGCCACCTGTAGCAAGTACATCATCAATAATTAATACTCTAGATTGAGGACGTATTAGATTTTGCTGTATTTCTAATGCATCTGATCCATACTCCAAGCCATAGCTTTCAGAATAAACTGAACCAGGTAATTTATTTGGCTTACGCGCTAATATCAATCCTGCTTTTGCGATGGGACTTAAGGCAGCTGCAAAAATAAATCCGCGGGACTCAACACCTAATAGATAATCATATTCACAAAACAAGCTGAGGTCATACAATGCTTGATTGGCAAATGAAAATGCAGCTTGGTCGGCTAGTAAAGGTGAGATATCTTTAAAGCTAATACCAGGCTTAGGAAAATCTTGAACCGTTGATAAATAATTTAATAAATTCACAATAAAATGACCCATTCTTTGGTTGTAATTGCCGCTCTAGAAAGTGAAATTAAAGCACACTCACTGCCTAATCATATTCCTGTTGTTTATTCAGGAATAGGCAAAATCAATGCTGCGATCGCTACCTTTCAAGCGATTCAGCGCTATCAGCCGCAGCTGATTATTAATTTTGGCACAGTAGGGAAAATCAATCCTACGCTATCAGGTCTTGTGTCGATTAATAAAGTTATACAACGCGATATTAGCGCTGAACCATTGGCTCCACGCGGCATAGTACCTTTATCTACTAAGCCGAATGAATTTATAGTAGACGCACATGGCTATGTCTGTGGCACTGGCGATAACTTTGTGACACAGCACGATCCTTGGCTAATAGAACAAGGAGTGGATGTGGTTGACATGGAGTTATTCGCTATTGCAGCAATTTCGTTTGAACATAATATCAATTGGATTTCTTATAAATTTATTTCTGATGCAGCCAATGAAGATTCTGCACATGAGTGGTCAAGCAAAGTAAATCATGGAGAAGATTTATTCTTAGAAAAATTAAAGCATCATCTTTAATCAGTACTCTTGTTTGATTATGTAGAACGTCATCCTTATTTCAAAACTATCTATCGCTTATGCCTGCACAATTGCTACGTTTTTTTATGAACATCTGGCCACCTTTTTTTGGTGCCGGAATAAAAATTCTCACTTTATCTAAAGACTATCGCTATGCAATGGTTAGGCTGCGTATGGGAATTTTTAATCGCAATATAGTAGGCGTACATTTTGGTGGCAGCTTATTTGCCATGACCGATCCTTTTTTTATGATTATGGTTCAGCAAAATCTTGGTAAAGAGTATGTGGTATGGGATAGAGCTGCAAAAATAGATTTTGTTAAACCAGGCAAAGGTAATGTGCATGCAGAGTTTAGTATGAGTGAACAACAGCTAGAAGAATTAAAGTCTGCTGCTCAGCATGGTGCGAAAGTATTACGTGACTTCACTGTTGAAGTTAAAGATAGCAGTGGTGAGGTTGTAGCGATCATCATAAAAACGCTATATGTAAGACAAAAGCGTAAGATATAAATAAATTGTAATTACTAATCTTGGGCTTATAACGACACTCATTCATATTTAACGCATCATTCTTTGTTTGTTGTATTAATCCATACTAAGTCACCTGCATATCAACATGAAATAGCAACTCGACTGCATTTGCCTTTCAAGATACTTAGCGATCAAGAACTTGCGTTTACAAACTCACTTACTCTACCGACTTTTGTTGTTGAAGATATGACATTAATAAAACGTCTCACTTTAATGATTCACGATGGCGTGATTAAATCTGTGTACTATCCGATTTTTCCTAGCCACAGTGACGCAACTTGGGTTATTGATTTTTTACAATCACATCCTAGTTGAACATGTTCAGCTATAAGAACTTATTTATTACAGACTAAACGAAACGCGCCTTTACCACCTGGATTTTTAGAAATAGGTTGCCAGTCTGCTGGTGTTCTAACCGTTCCTAACTCTGTACCAGAGCCCATCAGTCCTTTATAAGCAACAAAATATTCTAGCTTCATCATCTCATCTTCACAGTCATATTCTTTACGCATTTTCATAGAGAGCATGCCGTTTTCTGCTGCTTTTTTATAATTTTCTAATTCCCATGATTTACGAAAACGTCCCGAAG
>JBEDCU010000151.1:0-15789 GCA_041176585.1 Pseudomonadota bacterium | reverse complement strand
GTGTAATACATTGCGCACTACCTCAAGACCACCTCGTAGGAATAATTAGCGTAGCGTAATCGTTCGCAGGTTATAACAACCAAATTTTGATCAAGCAGCTAAACGCCTTCTAAACACCCAGCTGGTTTCATCTGAATGTTTTGCATCAAACGCGTAGCCTTCTGTATTAAATTTTTTCAATTGCTCTGGCTTGGTGATTTTTTTATCGATGGCATAACGCGCCATTAATCCTCTAGCACGCTTAGCGTAAAACGAAATGATTTTATATTTACCGTCTTTGTAATCTTCAAACACCGGCGCTATTACTGGCGCATCCAGTAAGTCGGGTTTCACAACTTTAAAATACTCTTCCGATGCAAGGTTAATCACAACTGGAGATTTTTGTTCTTGCAATACAGCTTGCAATGCCTCTGTGACTGTCTTGCCCCAGAACGCATATAAATCTTTGCCTTTAGGGTTAGCTAAGCGTGTGCCCATCTCTAACCGATAGGCTTGCATTAAATCTAATGGTCTTAACACGCCATACAGACCTGACAAAATACGCAAATGATCCTGCGCCCATGTCAGTTGCGCTTCAGTCAGTGAAGCCGCATCCAAGCCTTCATAGACATCACCATTAAAAGCTAAGAGCGCTTGACGCGCATTATCAAAATTGAATTTTTTTGACCAATCTGCATAACGCTCAACATTTAACTGCGCCAGCGTGTCGGAGATTTTCATTAAACTGCCTATGTCAGCAGGCTGCAGCTTACGTAAAACCGTGATTAGTTCAGCAGAGCGCGGGATAAAATCCGGCAAAGTATGTGTCTTGGTCTTTAAAGGTGACGCATAATCCAAGGTCTTGGCAGGGGAAAGCAACATCAACATAAACAGTCGTCCTAAACAAATCAGCACAAGGCAGCAAACTGCCAAAACATTCCTCACCATGCAGATTGTAATGCAATGAAAAAACCACGCATCGTCCTCGATACCAATGTCTGTTTAGATTTATTTGTCTTTCGTGATCCGCGTTGGCAGCAGCTCTTATCCGCTATGCAGCAACAACAGGTGGAGTGTGTGACTTCCTTATCCTGCCGCATGGAATGGACACTGGTCTTAAATTATAAAAAATTAGCCTTAACTGACCTTGAGCAGCAAACATTGCTCGCAGAATTTGATGCACTCATTCATGTGATGCCAGATGAAGAACCAACAATCAAATTACCCGTATGTCGCGATAAAGATGATCAAAAATTTTTAGTCTGTGCGCAGTCTGCACAAGCTGATTTCTTAATCACTAAAGACAAAGCATTATTGAAACTGGCACGTAAAACCACACGCTTAGGATTGTTTACCATCGCTAGCCCTGAAGCATGGACTAAGCTCTACGAACCTAACCCATAAATACAAAAGATTTACTTCACAAGCTACAATACCTGCATTCGTTTAATCAATATTCATCGCAAAATTCTATGACTACTCATCACGCAGAGTTCAAACTCGCTCCTCTGCAATCTAAATTACCGCGCGTAGGCACCACTATCTTTACCGTGATGTCAGCTTTAGCAGCTGAGAAAAAAGCGGTTAATCTTGGTCAGGGCTTTCCAGATTTTGAATGTGACCCCACATTGCTTGATGCCGTAAATGATGCGATGCGTAGTGGTCATAATCAATATCCCCCTATGGCAGGTATTTTGCCGTTACGTGAAGCGATTGCAAAAAAAATTCACGATCTCTATCAGTGTGATTACGATCCTGTTACTGAAATCACCGTTACTGCAGGTGGTACACAAGGCATACTCACTGCAGTGCTGTGTTGTGTACATGCAGGTGAAGAAGTGATTGTGATTGAACCTGCTTATGACAGCTATGTGCCAGCGATAGAAATGGCAAACGCAAAACCTGTGTTCGTGCAAATGGAAATTAATGAACAGGGTTATGTCATTCCTTGGGATAAGGTCGCTGCTGCTGTCACACCTAAAACCCGTTTGATTATGGTGAACTCACCGCATAACCCGACGGGATCGGTGATGCGTGAATCCGATGTAAAACAACTAGCTGATATCGTACGTGGCACACAAATTTTGATTTTGTCCGATGAAGTGTATGAACATATGGTGTTTGATGACAAGCGCCATGAATCACTCTGTCGCTACCCAGAACTGGTTGAACGCACATTTGTAGTATCGAGTTTTGGTAAGACGTATCACGTCACAGGTTGGAAGGTCGGCTTTGTTGCAGCACCTGCTATGTTGTCTGCAGAGTTTCGTCGCGTGCATCAGTTCAATGTCTTTACCGTGAACACGCCTGTGCAACATGGCTTAACTACATACATGCACAACCCTTCGCCTTATTTAGAGCTCGCACATTTTTATCAAAAGAAGCGTGACATGTTTCGTGCAGGATTAGCGAATACGCGATTCAAACTCTTGCCTTCGAATGGAACATATTTTCAGTGCGCGGATTACTCTGCTATTTCTGATTTACCGGAAGCAGAATTTTGTACGTGGTTGACGACTGAAATTGGTGTGGCTGCGATTCCAATTTCGGCTTTTTATCAAGAGCCACGTGAATCAGGCATAGTGCGTTTTTGTTTTGCGAAGCAAGAACAAACTTTGCAAACCGCGCTAGAGCGGCTTGCAAAGCTTTGAGCAAGCAGCTGCTTTATTTTTTAGCAGCTATCTTTTGCATGAACAATTCACGATTGATTCTGCGATCTGCATCGACTTTTTGCACAGTAGTACGTTCGCCTAACTTCTTCACGTATTCGCGAATTGGATAGTCGGCAAGCATATCAACACCATAAATCGCTTTCGTCGCTTGACCAACCATAGGTAAATGCACCAATGCGACGCAATCAGCCAATGTGAAAGTTGATCCCGCAATAAAAGGTGCAAACTTCGCTAGCTTGCCGAATGCTGCTGTATTCCGCTTTAAGATTTTTTCTACTCTTACTTTGGTTTCATCTGACACTTTGCCACCAAAAAAAGCTTCGGCATACAACTCACGGGCGACCAATTCCAGATGCAATTCCATAAAAATAATTAACTGTCTGATGTCTGCACGCTCAACTGGATCAGTCGGCATCAATGGTTTTTGTGGGTACGCATCTTCTAAATATTCAACCATGATTTGCGATTCACAAATCACTTGATCACCAATTTCGAAATACGGAATTTTCCCTAATAAGGATTTTTCCATCAGCGCAGGTGAGCGATCCGCCCATACCAACTTTTCTTCAAACGGCACTTCTTTTTCTAGCAACGCGAGCTTGACCTTGTTGTAGTAATTACTCGCTGCAAAACCGCATAGGGTCAGCATGGTGTCTCCTTCGATTGTTAAGAATTTTTTTATCTCGCCATAAGCCTACTCAGCCCTCATCACTGCAGATTCGGCACTGAGAGTACAATGCAGAATGATAAGAAACTAGCACGCTATTATCACTTAAATTTAATTAAAACTCACTTTCTTAACCCTCACCTGCCCGCAACCATGTCTGCTGAATTGCTAGCTTCGCGACGCGAAGCGACTTTAATCCTGACACTCTCTAATCCTGGCGCGAAGAATGCGCTGCATCCCGATATGTATGCCGCTGGCATTGAGGCTTTGTCTACTGCAGAACGCGATCATGCTATTCGTGCTGTTGTTATCACTGGCGCAGATAATTTTTTTTGCGCCGGCGGTAATCTGAATCGTTTACTAGTGAATCGTGAACAAGATCCTTCCGTTCAAGCAGAGTCGATTAATCAATTACACAACTGGATAGAAGCGATACGCGATTGCCCTAAGCCAGTCATCGCTGCAGTGGAAGGCGCTGCTGCAGGCGCAGGTTTTTCTCTCGCATTAGCTTGTGATCTGATTGTTTCGGGGGCCTCTACAAAATTCGTTATGGCCTATGTCAAAGTCGGCCTCACACCAGATGGCGGTGCTTCTTGGTTTTTATCGCGTGCATTTCCGCGACAACTTGCCAGTGAAATCATCATGGAAGGTAAAGCAGTTTCAGCTGCTCGCTTACATCAAAGTGGACTCGTTAATCGAGTGGTACCAGATGGTCATGCTCTATCAGATGCACTCGATTGGAGTGATGAACTCGCTGCACTCTCACCTAATGCACTAGAAAATATCAAAGGCCTGTTACGTGAAGCGCCTGTGAATACACTGCCCCAGCATTTCGAAGCTGAAAAACAAAAATTCGTCGAAAGCCTGCATCACGCAGATGGATTAGAAGGCATTACTGCCTTTCTAGAAAAAAGAAAGCCACACTACCGATGACATTTTCAAAACGACGCCGCATTTTTTTAATGCGGCATGGCAGCGTGACTTATTTTGATGCTGCTGGAAATCCAGTCTTACCTGAATCCGTACCGCTGAATGCAGCAGGTAGAGAACAAGCGACTGCTGCTGGTCGTGTCTTTGCCGAATCGGGCATACGCTTTGATCGTGTGATCGTATCGGGTTTACCGCGCACAGTAGAAACCGCATCATTAGTGTTAGCAGAAACAAAACAACAAATCGAATTGCAGCTGGCACCTGAGATGGTTGAGATTCGAGGAGGCAAACTCGCTGCTATTCCTGATGCTGAGTTACGTGAAGCTTTCATAGGTGCGTTTGAAGGTGTCGCACCAGAAGAGAAACGTTTTCTGGCAGGTGAAAGCATAGGCGAGTTGATGGACAGAGTGCATCCAGCCATTGATACATTACGTGCTGATCCAGATTGGGATACTTTGCTCTTGGTGTTACATGGTGGTGTGAATCGCGCCATTCTTTCCTATGCACTCACAGGTCAACGTCTTTTCTTAGGCAATCTGGCGCAAACTGCGGGCTGTATCAATGCACTCGATGTGGGTGATGCTCATCATGATTGGGTAGTACGTTTCATGAATTACTCCCCTCCTTCTGCATTACAAGCCGAGTCGCGCGGCACCACTATGGAAGCCTTGTTTCATCAATATAGAAAAGCACGAGGAATCTGATAACTAAGCGGCATCAGGGTAGAATCAAGTTAAGTGAATTTGCTTAGCAATTTAACGAATTAACCTCGTTAAAACAGTCGATTAAAAATAATAAAACATAACCAAAGAGACATCACCATGTATGAAGAATTTATGGGTACCAAGCCCGTAGCAGAACGTCAAAAAGTTGATCTTGGTGCTTTATCCGATTACATGCACAAGCATGTGGATGGTTTTACTGGTGATTTACAAATAGAACAATTCAAAGGTGGACAATCTAATCCTACCTTTATGCTCACTGCAGGTTCTCAGCGTTATGTATTGCGCACTAAACCTGCACCTGCTGCCAAACTTCTCCCTTCTGCACATGCCATAGAACGTGAATTTCGCGTCATGGATGCATTATCAAAAGCAGGCTTCCCTGCTGCGCGCCAATATGCTCTATGTGAAGATGAAGCAGTGATAGGTCGTGCGTTCTACATCATGGAATTTATGGATGGCCGTGTGTTGTGGGATCAATCCATGCCCAACATGAGTAATGCAGAACGTGCAGCGCACTATGATGAAATGAATCGTGTGATTGCGCAGTTACACACTATTGATTACAAAGCGATAGGACTAGAAACCTATGGCAAACCAGGCAATTATTTTGGTCGTCAAATAGATAGATGGACACGACAATATAAAGCTTCAGAAACTGAACACATTCCAGCTATGGAGCATTTAATCGAATGGCTACCGCAACATATCCCTGCAGGTGAGCAAACAACGATTGTGCATGGTGACTATCGTTTGGATAACATGATTTTTCATCCAACTGAACCACGCATACTAGCTGTACTCGATTGGGAACTCTCTACGCTAGGACATCCCCTTGCTGATTTTTCTTATCATTGCATGAGTTGGCATATTGTGCCGGGACTGTTTCGTGGTATTGCAGGACTTGATCTAAAATCATTAGGCATACCAACCGAAGAAGACTATTTAGCGAAATACAGTGAGCGTACCGGTATCGCGATTCATAAAGAAGATTTTCGTTTCTACCTTGCTTACAACATGTTCCGCATGGCGGGTATTTTGCAAGGCATTATGAAACGCTATCAAGACGGCACGGCTGCTAGTGAACAAGCATTAAAGAATGGACAAGCTGCACGACCCATGGCTGAGATGGGTTGGGAATTCGCATCTGGTAAAAAATCAATTTAATTCGATAGTAAAAAAACTAAGGGGACAAAATGGAATTCGAATATTCACCGCGTTGCAATGAATTGCGAGAAAAACTCCTGAAGTTTATGGATGAGCATATTTATCCCAACGAACATGCCTATAAAAATGAAGTCGATAGCAATGGCAAAGACAAAGGTAATCGTTGGATACCAACCAAGATCATTGAAGAATTAAAACCTAAAGCGCGTGAACAAGGTTTATGGAATTTATTCCTACCAAAATCAACACGTGCGCCTGAAGGTCTTTCCAACACTGACTATGCACCACTGTGTGAAATCATGGGTCGTATTTCTTGGGCACCAGAAGTATTTAATTGCTCAGCACCGGATACCGGCAATATGGAAACCATAGAACGTTATGGTAGCGAAGAAAATAAACGTGAATGGCTAGAACCGCTTCTGCGTGGTGAAATTCGTTCTGCCTTTGCCATGACAGAGCCTGATGTGGCTTCCTCTGATGCCACTAATATAGAGACACGTATAGAACGCGCGGGCAATGACTATGTGATCAATGGTCATAAATGGTGGATCTCTGGCGCTGGTGATCCACGCTGCAAAATTTTTATCCTAATGGGTAAAACAGACCCAACAGCAGCACGTCATTCACAACAATCCATGATCTTGGTGCCTGCTGATACTAAGGGTGTGACGATTAAACGTCCTTTACCTGTGTTTGGTTATGATGATGCACCACATGGTCATTGCGAAATTTTATTTGAAAACGTACGCGTACCTGCTTCAAACATTCTCTTGGGTGAAGGCCGTGGATTTGAAATTGCACAAGGTCGTTTAGGCCCTGGTCGTATTCATCATTGCATGCGCGCGATTGGTACTGCAGAACGCGCACTTGAACTAATGTGCCGTCGTTTAAATAGCCGCACTGCATTTGGCAAAAAGATTTCTGAGCAAGGTGTGTGGCGTGAACGTATTGCTGAATCACGCATCTTGATTGATAGCACACGTTTATTGACGCTTAAAGCAGCCTACATGATGGATACCGTAGGTAATAAATATGCGAAATCAGAAATCGCGATGATTAAAGTGTTGGCACCAAATATGGCGCAAAAAATCATAGACTGGGCAATTCAAGCTCATGGCGGTGGTGGTGTATCCGATGATTTTCCGCTTGCGCAATTATGGGCACATAACCGTACCCTGCGTATTGCGGATGGTCCGGATGAAGTCCATCGCAACGCCATTGCTAAGCTCGAACTTGCACGCTATGTGAGCCTACCAGGTGAAGAGTTAGAATTACCCGTGACACGTTCCTAAGCTGCGGTATTATTTCAAGTACGTCCCACACGCGCCGACTCTTCGGCGCGTTTTCATTCAAAAGGAGTCTCTGATGATTGATCTCTATTCCATGGCAACACCAAATGGCCATAAAGTCCACATCATGTTAGAAGAATGTGACCTTCCTTATCGTGTTCATAATATTGATATTGGTGAGGGCGATCAATTCAAACCAGAGTTTCTTGCTATCTCACCTAACAATAAAATTCCTGCCATCGTCGATAGCAATGGACCGGATGGCAAACCTATGTCGTTGTTTGAATCAGGTGCGATTTTGGTTTACCTCGCAAGTAAAGTTGATAAATTTCTCGGTCACACTGATAGAGAAAAATTCACTGTACTGCAATGGCTCATGTTTCAAATGGGTGGCTTAGGCCCCATGCTGGGACAAGCGCATCACTTTCGTATCTATGCGCCAGAAAAAATTGATTACGCTTACAACCGTTATACCAATGAAGCTAAACGTTTATATGGCGTCATGGATAAACAACTCGCTAACCATCCTTATCTCGCAGGTGATGAATACACTATTGCAGATATCGCTAGCTTTCCTTGGACCCGTTCATGGAAAAATCAAGGCATAGACTGGGCTGACTATCCGCATACAAAACGCTGGCATGATGCAATCAGTGAACGACCTGCAGTACAACGCGGTGTAGAAGTCTTAACGGCATTGCGTAAACCTTTAGTTGATGACAAAGCCAAAGAATTATTATTTGGTGCGACTCAATATGAAAGACGCTAAGCATGCGTATGCCAAAAATCATTGCCTTTGATGTATTTGGCACTGTCGTTGATTGGCATGGCTCCATACAACAAGAAGCTGAGCACATCATGCCTGGCATTGATGGATCTGCATTCGCGAATGCATGGCGAGCAGGTTATAAACCTGCCATGGCCGAGGTACGTAGTGGGAATTTGGGTTGGACAAAAATCGATGACTTACATCGTCGCATACTCGACCGCATCCTGCCTGAATTTCATGCAGCATTAACTGAAGAACAAAAACAATATCTCAATCTTGCATGGCATAGACTTACACCTTGGCCTGACACCATAGCGGGACTCACACAACTCAAAGCTAAGTACACCATCACCACACTCTCGAATGGTAATTTAGGTTTGTTAGCAAACATGGCTAAGCAAGCTGCCCTACCTTGGGACCTTATACTCTCAGCTGAAGTATTTCAGCATTACAAACCAGATCCCGAAGCTTATTTAGGTGTGGCTGATATATATGATGTCGCACCTAGCGAAGTCATGCTCGTTGCAACACATGAAGATGATTTAGATGCAGCGCAGTCTTATGGACTCATGACAGCTTATGTGCATAGACCATATGAATATGGCATGCAAAAAGCAAAAGCCGTTGGCGACCTCACTCGATTTGATTTTCAAGCAAATGATTTAGTTGAATTAGCAAAGCAACTGTCTGCGTAATTTGAAATATCTTGTAGAAATAATTAACGTAGCGACATCATCCATTAACATTAATTTTCGTACGATTAAGCTACGCTAATCGTACCTACGACATTGCAGTATCAAATAATTCTAAAAATACTTCCTTAACACTGACTCTGCTACACAAACAGGTTTATCACTACCCTCGCATTCCATGGTGACTTGCCACGTTGTTTGTATACCACCACTAATGCGTTCTAATGACATCATGGTAAAGCGTCCACGCATGCGACCACCTACTAGCATGGGGGTAGGAAAACGGACTTTATTTAAGCCATAGTTAATGCTCATTTTTCCTGGTGGCTGATCAATACATTGTTCAAAGAATTTTGGTAGCAGTGATAAGGTTAAAAAACCATGCGCTATGGTTCCGCCAAACGGTGATTCACGTTTTGCACGTTCAGGATCCACATGTATCCATTGCGGATCATCGGTTGCCTCTGCAAATTGATTCACACGTTCTTGACTCAACATCATCCACTCTGAAACAGCCACTTCTTTACCAACTTCTGCTTCCAGTTCTTCTACGGTTAAAAAACGACGCATGCCATCCTCTTATTATTAAGCTGCTTGTTTAAATCCAGGCTGTGCTATGAAGCGCGCTAGATGATGATCGGTATCGCCGAAGCTGAGCTCTATCATCGATAAACGTTTGAAATAATGCGGTGCAGGTAATTCATTGGTGACTCCCATACCGCCATGCATTTGCACTGCTTGCTGTCCTATGAATTTCGCTGCCATGCCTATACGCGCTTTTGCTGCTGATACGGTACGGCGACGTTCTTCTGGATCCGTCGATGCTACTTTTACTGCTGCTAGCATAACGAGTGAACGTGCTTGTTCTAATTGCATGAGCATTTCTGCCATGCGGTGTTGTAATGCTTGGAATTTACCAATCGGTACACCAAACTGCTGACGTGTTTTGAGATATTCCAATGTAGCCTGTGTAAGACTCTCCATTGCACCCAATGCTTCTGCACATAATAAGACTACGCCATAGTCACTTGCTTGGTCTATCAAGTGCCAACCTTGATGTAGTTCACCTAACAAAGCATCAGCAGGAACGATGACATTACCAAAACTTATCGTTGCGGCGCGCATGCCATCATTGGTTCTATAGTCTTTACGCGTGATGCCTTTGGTATCAGCAGCGATCGCAAATAATGAAATGCCTGATTTGTCTCGGTCAGATCCTGCTGTACGTGCAGAGACGATTAAATAATCTGCTTGTGCACCATGCAGCACGACGGATTTTTCACCTTGTAAGCGATAAGTATTGTTTTCAGCATGGGCTTGTGTGGTGATATCAAATAAATCGTAGCGCGCATGTTTCTCACCTAACGCACAGGCGATTTTTTTCTCTCCTGCTGCTGCCTGCTCTAACCATGCTGTGTGACTACCTGCAAGTTTTAAAAACTCTACACCTACTGCATGCGCTAAAAATGGTTCTATGACTAAGCCACGACCCAACTCTTGCATCACGACCATCATGTCAAGGGCGGAACCATTAAAGCCACCTTGTTCTTCTGGTACAGCTAATGCCATTAAACCTAATTCCGCCATGGCTTGCCATGCTGCGTCTGAAACACCGACGTCTGATTCTATGATGTGTTTTCTTTGTTCAAAGCCATAATCTTTTTCAGACCAACGTCGGATGGCATCAGCGAGTTGTTGTTGTTCTGGGTTTATATCAAAGTCCATGTTGTCCTCACAAACCTAAGATCATCTGTGTGATGATGTTTTTCTGGATTTCATTCGAGCCACCATAAATCGATGTCTTACGATAGTTGTAGTAATAAGGTACGAGCGGTGCTGCATCATCATCGCCTGCTGCACTCTGTGCTGACTCACCTTCTAAGAAGGCAGCATCAAATGGCAAGCCCATGGGGCCAACAACTTCCACCATCAGCTCTGTTAAGAGTTGCTGTACTTCGGTACCTTTGATTTTTAACATCGATGCCTCAGGTCCAGGACCACGGCCTTTTGCTTCACCCGCAACCACACGCATAACGGTGACTTCTAATGCCATGAGTTCAATTTCAAGTGCTGCAAGCTTATGCGCAAAGATGGGATCATCAATTAACGGATGACCATTTTTTTTCTGATTCGTTGCTATACGTTTTAAAAATGCGAGTTCGCGTTTAGAGCGACCTACTGCAGCAATATTGGTACGTTCATGACCTAGCAAATATTTTGCATAGGTCCAGCCCTTGTTTTCCTC
This sequence comes from Pseudomonadota bacterium, assembly GCA_041176585.1. Lineage (GTDB taxonomy): Bacteria > Pseudomonadota > Gammaproteobacteria > Burkholderiales > Burkholderiaceae_D > Pernthalerella. The sequence goes on along the minus strand of JBEDCU010000151.1, from coordinate 4,657 downwards.
ACCAACGAGATTTGCAACTGGTACTTTTACGTTATCAAAAAAGACTTCGTTAACTTCAACATCTTCATCAATAAGTTTGATGGGTCTGACGGTAATACCGGGGGTTTTCATTTCCATCAACAAAAAGGAAATCCCTTCTTGCTTACGCACGCCAGAATCTGTGCGTACTAAACAAAACATCATGTCTGCATGTTGTGCCAGTGTGGTCCATGTTTTTTGTCCATTGACGATGTAATGATCACCATTACGTTCAGCGCGTGTTTTCAATGAAGCTAAATCAGAACCTGAGCCTGGTTCTGAATAACCCTGACACCACCAATCTTCACACGACAAAATACGTGGCAGGTAATGCCGCTTTTGACTTTCACTACCAAATGCTATGAGGACAGGTGCAACCATGTTCACACCAAAAGGCATGATGGCTGGCGTGCCTGCACGTGCACACTCTTCTTCCCAGATATGTTGTTGGACTTTGCTCCAACCTGTGCCACCGTGTTCAACTGGCCAATTTGGGGCTACCCAGCCTTGAGCGGCAACGATTTTGTGCCAACGTACAAAATCTTCACGACTGAGTCGCTTGTGATTGAGCACTTTGTGCTGTAAATCAGTGGGTAAATTCGCAGCGAGCCAGCTACGCACGCTATCCCTGAATGCCAAATCGCTAGTCGCGTAATTTAGATCCATAGTGTCTCCAACGGTTGATTTTTATTTTTAGCTCTAAGCGCATACAGCTAAGTGCACGCAGTTTAAAAGCACGACCGTTCGAATCTTACACTAAGATGGAGAAAGAGATAAGAACACGCGACGCATGAAGCGCCGCGCTTACTTCAGTCTATATAGGAATGAAAAGCATCCGGATGCTGAACTGGACTCATATTTGATTGTCCAGATTTAGGATATGAACTTCAGGCAGCAAGCGACAGTATTGCTAACAACATTAGGCAGCGTTTAATCATGTTTCTCTCCTTGTCATGATGGTTGATCACATGCAGAAAGCGAGAAAATGCGCTAAGTGCCTTCTGCCAGCTCTCTATCAGAGCTTGCATTTCGCAATTAGTTCACGAAAAGAACTATTGTTATGAAAAAAGAAAATGAAAGGAAATTGATTTCAGTCGCTGACTACAAAGTTGTTGAATCAATCAGAGTCCAAATACATCAATTAGTTTAGCTTGCGAAGCTATTTGATTGTTAAATTAACTACTGAGCTGATGTGCCACAATGATTGCTGATGCAAGATGCTATAAGAAATTGTTATCTACACACTTTCTGCATTACTACTGCTTCGATACTACCTGCTTTAACTAGCATCATCGTCCCTGCTTTTTGTTCTGTGAACACGGCTGTTCCATTTCCCATGTTTTCAGGGAAAAGTGTGATTGCTAGTTGTTGCACCATGTTTGTTTTACAGTCAAAACCAAATTCAATTTTAGAAGTTAAATACGACTGATCTGCATGTGATTGCATTCTATGAAAATCCTGCAGTACGGTGACTTTTGTTAAGCCATTCAATTTTGAGATGGAATCAGGATCAACATACGCAATACCATCTTTCGTTTCTCTCAAAATTTCAATTGCAGCATGCGCCAGATTGAAACACAACACTGTTAAACATAGGCATAGAATTTTTTTCAATCTCAATGCTCCGATTCAAGAGATAAGGTTTTCATCAGCTTGCACTTTTACAAAAGCATGAAGAAAATTAGCGCCGCGCCAATCAGCCATTTCCACATCCACCTCATCCATTTTGCTGTTTAATAAAGCCATACTATCTTTGGCATAAACATAGCCGCATGCATCACTGATTTTGTACCACTTGTAAGCTTCAATAAAATCTTCATCGACACCTTGGCCGTGAGAATATAAAAATCCAAGATTAAACTGTGCCTGAGCGTTACCTTTTTTTGCAGCCATTAAAAACCACTCTGCTGCCAACGTAAAATTCTGCGCAATGCCCTGTCCTTGCGCTGCCATTAATCCTACCTGACATTCGGCACCAGCATCTCCTTGCGCGGCTGCCATGGAATAATAGACATAGGCTTTCATCATGTTTTTAGAATGCTTACGAGTCGCCACGCCTAAAGTTAAATCATTGCGTTTTTGTTCGCTTAAATCTGGCGTATGTGCAGGATGATCAGGCTCATCTAAAAATTTAAACCAAGCTCCTGCTCGTAACTGCGCAGCTAAATGTCCTTGTTCTGCTGCAGATTCATAGTAACCAATAGCTAAGCCTGGTCGCATACGCGGTATGGCACCGCTCTCAATTAAACAGGCAAGCTGATACTGTGCATTCACACTGCCACGATCAGAAGCTTGATTATATAAAATGATCGCAGCATCTAAATCTTGTTGCACACCACGACCATGTTCAGTTGCATAGCCTAAGTTGTAGTATGCCTCTGCATAATCTTGACGAATGGCTGAACGAAACCAAGCAACAGCTAAATCAAAATCCTGCTCTAAGCCATCTGCATGCATAAACATTTCGCCTATGTCATTCATGGCTTTACCATCTTCTCCGTGCTGTGCAATCTCAAAGCATTCTTTCGCTTTCAAAAAAGCGCTAGATAATTTTTTCGCTTGATCGTGTTGTGTATGACTTAACTCTGCATCTAAGCGTCGTACATCAAGAACTGCCTCAGCCGCACCAAAACCTGCAGCTAAGTTTAACCACATAAAAGCACGCAAGCGATTACGTACGCGTCCATGTGCATGCAAATTCATTAAGCCGAGTCGATACAACGCGCGCGTCTCACCGCGTAAAGCAGCCACACAAAAAAGTCTGCATGCTTTTTGATAATCTTGCTGAATATCTTTGCCTTCAAATATCTTATGCGCGAGTGCATACAACGAACGCAAATCGATAGTGAGCAATTGTTCCAGTCCACGATCCAGAGTACGCATTACTTCATTTCAAAAATAGAAAAATTAAAATATGACTTGACTAACTCAACAAAAAAACAGGACCAAGCACACCTAAAAACCCCGTAATTACTAAAAGATTTCGATGCCACAGGTGAGATTATGCAGGTAAACCTATTCATTAAGCTGAGCTTTTCACGAACAACAAGCCGTTATTGAATCTCTCTCAACGTTTTAGTAAAAAGAAAATGACTAGTAGTCAAAAACCAAGCTTACAGTCGTTACGGCAAAAGTCGTTCGCAATCTGCATGCTTACGGTTATGATTAAAAACTATGTGTAGCCATTAGCGGCTTAAATCTTTTTTATTTCATAGATTTAAGAGCCCGTTGCCCTTCAAGACCCTAAATACATGCCCTACTTGCAGCACAGCGTCAGGCTTTAGACCAATTTTCAATATCGTATTACTAAAATGACAAAACCATTAATACTTGCCATCGTCTTTGGCGCATTCGGCTTGCTAGGAACATTCGGCTTGCTTCAAAGCCGCCCTACACAACCGCCCTCCGCTGAGCACATTGCGCAGATCAACGATCCGGGTGCCAAACGTACCTTGGTCGCTCTTGAGTCAGCCAAAGCCGTGTTAGAAAAAGTGCAATTCCCTGATACCTTGCAATGGAAAAAAGTCCATGTGACACCAGATGCAAGTGTGGCATGTATTGAATACAATTCACAAAAAGTCACCGGTGAAGTCGAACATGAATACGTCGTGTTCACAAAAGATAAAACTAGTGATAGTCCTAGCGATTGGAATAATAACTGCCGTGGAGCGACCTATAATTTAAAATCGATTACGACATTTTTACATTGGCCTAAAACAGAAGCGGAACAAAAATAAGCGAGACTAAACACCTCACTCAAGTTGGATAAGCAGAACATAATTATTCCAACTACCAACCGCAACAATAGAGGCCACTTGGTCTCTATTTTTTTGACCTATCTTGTCATGTCTAGGTATTAATCTGAATATAATTAGATTGATTATGGAAAAACCTTCAGATTTAGAAATTCACAGCATTGCTGTACCCAGTACCCAACTGGTTTATTGGTGCAGTTTGCATGAACACATTCCCGCCTTAATGACTGCACGACTGGCGATTGATGAGGTACGCGCACTTCATCCTGAAAGCACGCCCTCGAATGTCAAAGCAGTTTATATGAGCCCATGGGGTAGTCATCTCATATCAAATAAATTTCAACCACTAATTGAACTCGTAGAAAATACTGCAGTTGAAATAAGCTCAAGATTTTTTAAAGCCGATTTAAAAAAACTCAATATTAAACCTAGCGTGACAGATTGCTGGGGAGTGATTTATGAAGAATCAGATTATGTAAATCCGCATGCGCATTTTCCAGCAGATTTAGCAGCGGTGATTTATCTAGAGGCTGAAGAGGGATGTGCACCGATAGTGTTCGGAGATGGATTTTCTATCACACCTAAACCTGCATTATTAGTGATGTTCCCAGGCTCATTAATGCATGCAGTCCCACCGAATACAGCAAAGCGCACTGTGGTCGCTATGAATATTCACATGCTGCCTAATTTTAGTGGCTGAAATAAAGCGATAGAACTAAAACTATTGAATATATTTCTAAAGTAATTAGCTCTTCACAATCGGTAAAGTAATCCTCAACTCAGCTAATCATACGGCACAATACATTGCAACCTACCTTGCATCTAATAATAATAATTTGTAGGGACGATTAGCGTAGCGTAATCGTCCGTTCGATATGTAAACC
>JBEDCU010000150.1:0-4910 GCA_041176585.1 Pseudomonadota bacterium | reverse complement strand
AGTAAATCAAAATCTTGTGCGGAGAGTGCGTTATCAGCTTCTTGTCCGTTGCTAACGCAATCCGTGACATAGCCCGACTGTCGCAGTGAGCGAGTCAGGCCGTCAGCCAAAACACTGTCATCCTCGGCAAGTAAGATACGCATAAGCTAGAAAGGTTAGCAGTTTAATAAAACATGGAGATGCAAATTGCTAGGTTCTTTAAATCAAAAATCAATGCTTGTCTAAATAAAAACATCTAGCGGATACCGCTTTAAAAAACTAAAAAATCCGCGTAAAAGCAAGGCAAAGCTTAGTCTATTGGGTTTCCATAGTGCCGGCAAGAAATTAGAAAAACCACTTGCCTACCCAGCCATCCCCCTAATTTTTTGCATAGCGAGTGAAATACAGCTTGCACCGTTCACTGTTTTTTTATACAGTACTGTATAAATTGAAAAAACGGATGTAAACCAACCCGATTAATCCAATTTTTCCTTAGAGAGAATAATTATGGACGATAAAAAAGCCGCAGCAAACTCAGAAAAAGGTAAGGCATTATCAGCCGCCTTAGCGCAAATCGAAAAACAATTTGGTAAAGGTTCGGTAATGCGTCTGGCCGATGGTGCCGTCGCAGAAGAAGTACAAACCGTATCTACTGGTTCTTTGGGCTTAGACGTGGCTCTGGGTGTAGGCGGCTTACCGCGTGGTCGAGTGATAGAAATCTATGGCCCAGAATCTTCAGGTAAAACCACCATGACCTTGCAAGTCATCGCTGAAATGCAAAAGCTGGGCGGCACATGCGCATTTATTGATGCGGAACATGCTTTGGACACCACCTATGCGCAAAAGCTAGGCGTGAATTTACAAGAATTATTAATCTCTCAGCCTGATACGGGTGAGCAGGCGTTGGAAATCACAGATGCTTTAGTACGTTCTAGTGCTGTGGATTTAATCGTAATTGACTCAGTCGCTGCCTTAACACCGCGTGCAGAAATCGAAGGCGATATGGGTGATTCTTTACCTGGCCTACAAGCACGATTAATGTCACAAGCATTGCGTAAACTCACTGGTTCTATCAATCGTACTAACACCATGGTTATTTTCATTAATCAGATTCGTATGAAAATTGGTGTCATGTTCGGTAGCCCAGAAACCACCACTGGCGGTAATGCGTTGAAGTTCTACGCTTCTGTGCGTTTAGATATACGTCGTACTGGTTCAATTAAATCCGGTGATGAAGTCATTGGTAATGAAACAAAAGTGAAAGTTGTAAAGAACAAAGTTGCACCTCCATTCAGAGAAGCGCACTTTGATATTCTGTATGGCGCAGGAACATCACGTGAAGGTGAGATACTCGATATAGGTTCCGATGCAAAGATTGTAGAAAAATCCGGTGCTTGGTATAGCTACAATGGTGAGCGTATAGGTCAAGGTAAAGATAATGCGCGAATTTATTTGAAAGAGCGTCCTGAATTAGCGCATGAAATTGAAAATAAAGTACGTGAGCATCTAGGCGTTCCACTCTTACCAGCACTGCCTATGCCTAAGATTGTTGCTGACGTTGCTGCTGCATCTAAAAAAACAGCCAAGGCCTTAGCTGAAGCTAAAGAAAATAAAGAAGTTAAAGAAGAAGAATAAATAGTTATATCAAGCAGCAAGGAAAGACCTGCGGTCAGAGAGTGTGATGGCTTTCTGATCGCAGGCAGTTGTTTTCGTTAGACCATGGTGAGCGATCAAGTGTGCTCTCTTGGTTGTCTTACATGCTTAGTTTTTAATTGCTTTTATTCTTAGCTAAGTAGATCAATTCTTCCTTCTTTTTCTTTAGCACGCACCGCTTATGCGTTCTGCAAAACCCAGTCTAAAAGCACGTGCCTTGCGTTATCTTTCAGCCCGTGAACACAGTCGTCTAGAGTTAGCGCGTAAGCTTGCGCGCTATGCAGAAGAAACAGATGACATAGAAGCTTTATTAGACTGGTTAGAAACATCAAAATTTCTTTCTTCAACGCGGTTTGCAGAGTCACTCATTAATCGACGCGCTGAACGATTTGGAGCAAGCCGCATATTGATGGAATTAGAAAGTCATCAAATTGATTTGAGTGGCATGACGGATCTCAGCATGCAATTACGTGAAGGTGAAGGCGAGCGTGCATGGCGTGTCTGGGAAAAAAAATTTGGTACGCCAGCAGAGACCGCTATCGAGTCAGCAAAACAACAGCGGTTTTTACAGCAGCGTGGCTTTTCTCATGCAAGCATACAAATGGTTATGCGTAGAGCGCGTAAAGGTGGTGATGGCGAATAAACCTAAAGGTGAAGAAACCAAAAGCGACTCACTAGGCTATAGCCTAACCCATCAATTTCCTATCACTTTCCTCTTATTTTGCCCTTGTAGAACAGTTTGCAGACTGTTTTAAACCTTACCTTAGAAGCGCTTTCAAGCACTGAGTTGGCGAGTGCCTGTGCTAAACTGCGCGTCAATTCTTATTCGTTGCGTTCGAATTTAGCGCCACCGGTGAAAAGCCGAATTGCAGACGAAAACAACGCCAAACAATCACACGCTAGCCCTAGGGTTTGCCACCAATTCAGCTTTATGCCATTGCCTGCCCCATCATCACCAAGAGTGCATAGGCACACCCGCAATATTAGAGCCGAGGCTTATCAGCGGGAGGATGGCTATTGGGATATTGATGCTCACATTACCGATGCTAAAACCCGTGTGGTGGAATTAGCCACCAGTACTTTGCAGCCAAATCAGCCTATTCATGATTTATGGCTAAGAATTACCGTTGATTTACAGCTAAATATTCACGCAGCCGATGCGGTTTCAGATGCCGTTCCCTACGCAGGTTATTGCGACACCATAGGTCCGGCATATAAAAAATTAGTAGGACTGAATTTATTAAAAGGTTTTCGTCAGGGCGTCAAAGAGCGCCTTGGTGGAATTGCTGGTTGTACCCATCTGACTGAATTAGCTTCCATGTTACCGACTGCTGTGATTCAAGCTTTTGCAGGAGATGTCATACCAACCGGTGATACTGAGGCCTTACAAGCAGGGGAACAACAACCCTTTCAGTTGAATCGTTGCCATGCATTGCGTACCGATGGCTTAGCGGTGGCAAAATTTTATCCACGTTGGATAGCAAAAGTTCAGGCTTAGTCATATGCCCGTCAAGAAAAAACATTATTAATTACTTTTTCACCAAACTCGCTCCAGAAGGAAAGCTCGCATGAAAATTCATGAATATCAGGGAAAAGAAATTCTCCATAAATTCGGTGTCACGGTACCTAAAGGTTTCCCATGTATGAATGTGGATGAAGCCGTCAAAGCTGCTGAAAAATTAGGTGGCTCTGTGTGGGTAGTAAAAGCACAAATTCATGCAGGCGGAAGAGGCAAAGGTGGTGGTGTGAAAGTGGCGAAGTCACTCGATCAAGTAAAAGAATATGCAAACCAAATTATGGGTATGCAATTAATCACCCATCAAACTGGTGCTGAAGGTCAAAAAGTGAGACGCCTGTTAATCGAAGAAGGCGCAGACATTAAAAAAGAACTCTATGTATCGTTAGTGACAGATCGTGTGTCACAACGCATCGTTTTGATGGCATCGAGTGAAGGCGGAATGGATATTGAAGAAGTCGCAGAAAAACATCCTGAGCTGATACACAAGATTGCGATTGATCCAGCAACAGGATTAAAAGATGCAGAAGCAGATGATATCGCAGCAAAAATTGGTGTACCTACAGCTTCAATCGTAGATGCGCGTAAACAATTACAAGGTTTATATCAAGCCTATTGGGAAACAGACGCATCATTGGCTGAAATTAATCCATTGATTGTGACCGGTAGCGGTAAAGTCATCGCGCTAGATGCAAAATTTAATTTTGATTCAAATGCTTTATATCGTCATCCAGAGATCGTCGCTTATCGTGATTTAGATGAAGAAGATCCAGCTGAAGTTGAAGCATCTAAATTTGATCTCGCTTACATTTCCTTAGATGGCAACATTGGTTGTTTAGTCAATGGCGCAGGTCTAGCCATGGCCACCATGGACACGATTAAATTATTTGATGGTGAGCCAGCTAACTTCTTGGATGTTGGTGGCGGAGCTACTGCAGAAAAAGTCACCGAAGCATTCAAGATCATGCTGAGTAATCCGCATCTTAAAGCCATCTTAGTGAATATCTTTGGCGGCATCATGCGTTGTGATGTGATTGCAGAAGGTGTGATCACTGCGTCACGTGCTGTTTCATTAAAAGTACCGCTTGTGGTTCGTATGAAAGGTACTAATGAAGATATAGGCAAAAAAATGCTGGCAGACTCAGGCCTACCCATTATCTCCGCAGACACCATGGCTGAAGCAGCGCAAAAAGTTGTCGCTGCTGCCAACTCGAACTAAGCGTACAAGGACTCAACATGTCGATTCTTATCAATAAAAATACCAAAGTCGTAACCCAAGGCATAACCGGCAAGACAGGTCAATTTCATACCCGTATGTGTAGAGAATATGCGAATGGAGAAAACTGTTTTGTAGCGGGTGTAAATCCGAAAAAAGCGGGTGAAGATTTTGAAGGCATACCTATCTTTGCAAATGTTAAAGAAGCAAAAGCAAAAACAGGCGCGAATGTTTCTGTGATTTATGTACCGCCAGCAGGTGCAGCGGATGCAATTTGGGAAGCAGTTGAAGCTGAACTGGATTTAGCCATTTGTATTACCGAAGGTATACCAGTGCGTGACATGCTGGCTTTAAAAGACAAGATGGCAAAAGCAGGTAGCAAAACTTTACTGCTTGGTCCAAATTGCCCAGGTCTCATCACACCGGATGAAATCAAAATAGGCATCATGCCTGGTCATATACACAGAAGAGGTCGCATTGGTGTCGTGTCACGTTCTGGCACGCTCACCTATGAAGCAGTCGGTCAACTGACTGCATTAGGTTTAG
>JBEDCU010000149.1:0-12616 GCA_041176585.1 Pseudomonadota bacterium | reverse complement strand
ACTATATTCATTACACTAAAAGTTGCAACCGTAAAAAACCAGAAAATCTCTACAAACACATCTGTAACTTTTTTTATTCCCTATTGAATCAATCTTTTTTTGTCTTACGATCTTCAAATATGGCGGCAGAAATTCTTTTACATAAATGAAATGGCTGATTTAAGCCTGTAAAGATATTTACCCTAGTTATTTGCGTCTCGATATAAATAAGCCTCTCCAAGAGCCTATAAAAGCGCCTGAAGCACCTCTTCTTGGCAGCGATACAAACACTTAACTACGAGCGTTTGTAATAATCCTTGCGACCTATGTTTTACCTTTGGCAATATGCCGCAAATTTGCGTCTCACCGTCCTCAGAGAAAATCCTAACTGCATTAGTTGGAGCATCAATAACAATCGAATTTTTTACACTACAAATGTCTCATCCAATTAACGTAAAAGATAAGCAAATAAATCATGGCAAAAGACTAGGTTAAATCACCTAAACATTAACTGATCTGAGATGAAAAATGTCACTCATTTTTACTTGTTTTTAGATGAGTAGAATTTATATGCGAACAGCTTAAAAAGAACACTAAGCGATACGCAGAAAAACATCTTAGCTGCGCACAACCTGTTCGTACTTTGTTCGCATGCGGCTTGTTAGGCTGATAAAATGAAATGGAAATTTTTAGTGATCTGAACCTAGGCAGAAGTACAGGCAGCACAAGGCTAGGCAATCACTAGGGATGATAGTAGGTGGTTTGGGGCAGGGATGCCCGTGTAAGCCGCATAAATGCAGACAAACTGGCGGAGACGGAGAGATTCGAACTCTCGATACAGGTTTAAGCCCATATGCTTCCTTAGCAGGGAAGTGCCTTCGACCACTCGGCCACGTCTCCACTTGCAACCCTTAATACGTCAGGGATTTTGCAAAGGGTTGGATGATAGCTTTCAGCGCTGGTTTGGTCAATCTTAGGATTTTTCCAGTCCAAACGCTTTATGCAGCGCACGCACAGCTAACTCCATGTATTTTTCATCGATCAAGACAGAAATCTTGATTTCAGAGGTGGAGATCATCTGGATATTGATGTTTTCTTCTGAAAGGGTGCGAAACATCTGAGATGCGACGCCAACGTGGCTACGCATTCCTACGCCCACTACGGAGACTTTTGAGACCTTGGTGTCGCCAACGACATCATCGGTACCAATCAAAGGTTTCACTTTCTCGTGCATGACTTTCATGGCTTTGTCATAATCGCCACGTGGCACAGTAAAGGTGAAGTCGGTTTTACCTTCAGACGACTGATTCTGAATAATCATGTCGACTTCGATATTAGCATCCGCAATCTGCCCCAGAATTTGATAGGCAATGCCTGGACGATCTGGCACTGCTCTGACAGTGATCTTGGCTTCATCACGATTAAAGGCGATGCCAGTGATAGTGGCTTGTTCCATGTTTGTATCTTCCTCAAACGATATCAATGTGCCGGAGTTCGCTTCTTCTTCCAGCGGTATCAATGGATCGGTCAGCGATGACAGCACGCGCGTAGGCATGCGGTAGTTACCAGCGAATTCAACCGAGCGTATTTGCAAGACTTTGGAGCCTAGCGAGGCCATCTCCAACATTTCTTCGAAGGTAACTGTATTAAGACGACGCGCCTCTGAGACCACGCGTGGATCGGTTGTGTAGACACCATCCACGTCGGTGTAAATCAGGCACTCTTGCGCCTTAAGAGCAGCGGCAACGGCTACAGCTGAGGTGTCAGAACCGCCACGTCCCAGTGTCGTGATATTGCCTTTTTCATCAACACCCTGAAAGCCTGTGATGATGACGATGCGACCCGCGTTGAGATCTTGTTTGACCTTCGCTTCATCAATCGATTCAATCCGTGCTTTGGTATGCGATGAGTCGGTTTTAATCGCGACTTGCCAACCTGCGTAAGACACAGCTTGCTTGCCTATGGATTGCAATGCTAATGCTAACAACGCTACAGAGACTTGCTCACCAGTGGAAGCCAACATGTCGAGTTCTCGTGGCTCTGGGTGCGTCGTGATTTCTTTGGCTAAGCCAAGCAAGCGATTTGTTTCACCTGACATTGCAGAAGGAACCACCACGATTTGGTGGCCTGCGTCATGCCACTTGGCGACACGACGCGCGACGTTTTTAATGCGCTCTGTCGAGCCCATTGAGGTACCGCCATATTTATGAACAATTAAGGCCATTGCTGATGCTGGTTGTGGGCGAAATAAGCCCTAGATTTTACATGTTGCAATGCAGAATGACAATCAATCCGCACTGCTTCAACTCACGTACGGCTCCCAGCTAAGTAGGATCCCTTCACGCTCTGCAATAGAATGCGTTTTATCACTACCTAATTTCGGTACAAAAATTAAATCCTCACCGAGGTAGAGCAAAGGCAACCCGATTCTGTCTTGCGCAGAGATCTCTGCCTCTTGAAACAAATTCTTTAACGTGCGCGTCGGTCTTGCGCTATCAGGTTTTAATTTTTCACTACCACTGCGTGGTCGCACACTAAGTGGTCCTTTACGCAAAGCCTGTGAATCAAGGCCACCCTCTTCAGCTACTAGGAATTTAAGTTTACCGTGCCAAGCTGGTATATCGATTTCCGATTCGCCTTGCCATACGAAAGAAATTATTTCTGTTGGAGGCAATTGCTTACTGTGTTCTTTCGTTGCATACAGTTGTTGCCCTCTGCGCTGAAAAATGAATCCTGCTATTTCCATCAACGGATGCGCTTCATGTGAGGACTGCAGCATTTGTTGTCGCAATTGCTCTAACTGCGCACTACTCGGTGCATACTGTGCTAAGTCTCTTATCCAATATCGTAAAAGATTATCAACACGATCAACAGATAATGATTGTAATTTATCGAGAAAAATAATCGATCCCTCTGCACATTGCTCAAGATCAGATTGTGCTAATTCATCGAGTAATCGTTGTGCGCTTTGTATATGCTTTGCACTACGTGTGAATTGGGTTGCAAAGCCAGGAAAATGTTTTTCCAATACAGGTGTAATCCATGTACGCACTGCATTTCGTTTATAACGAGTGTCTGCATTCGATTCATCATCAATATGCGTTATATCTGATGTCGTTGCTAAGTCTTCTAATTGTTCACGTGTGAGTTGTAACAAAGGACGACCAAGAGCGATATCACCCTCTAACAAACTGTGCTGCAACTGTAGTTCTGCCATACCTGAGAGCCCAGGCAAGCCTGATCCACGTAACAACTGTAGTAACACGCTTTCAGCTTGATCATCTTGATGATGCGCTGTGATGAGTAGTGGAATTTGATGTTGTGTACACAGTGTGTTCAGTGCAGCATAACGTGCGATGCGCGCTGATTGTTCAATGCCATGTTCAGATATATCGATTAAGTTCACACGTTGAGAAAAAAAATGCACGCCTTGCTGTTTAGCTTGTACCTCACAGTGCGCAAGCCATGCATCAGCATTCGGGCTAATGCCATGATGAACATGAAACGCATACAGCGTAATTTGCCGACTCACACAAAAATCTTTAGCGAGATGCAAAAGTACAGACGAGTCTAGACCACCACTGTAAGCAACAGCGATTTTGCGCTCTGCTGAAACAACAACGCGCGTCAGAATTTCTTCTAACGCGCGTTCAAATGCGACAACAGACGCTAGTGTGGATTTACTCAGCTTGAGCGAGTTCCTTATATTTGCCATAGCTCATGAGTTTTTCATGGCGTGCTGTGAGTAAGTCTTTGGTTTTCACACCTTGAAATTGACGCAAGGTGTCAGCCAATGTGCGCTTTAACAAGACTGCCATTTGTTTAGGATCGCGATGTGCACCACCTAAAGGTTCATTCACGATTTTATCAATCAGGTTTAATGCTTTTAATCGATGCGCTGTCAGACCTAATGCTTCAGCTGCATCAGATGCACGCTCTGCTGTTTTCCAAAGAATAGAAGCACAGCCTTCCGGAGAGATCACGGAATAAGTTGCATACTGCAGCATGATGACTGCATCACCCACTGCAATCGCTAACGCACCGCCAGAACCACCCTCACCGATGATGGTCGCAATTAGTGGCACTTTGAGTTCTGCCATCACATACAGATTGTGTCCAATCGCTTCTGATTGACCACGCTCTTCTGCATCAATCCCAGGGAAAGCACCTGGTGTATCTACAAATGTGAAGACAGGAATATTAAATTTTTCTGCCAGCTTCATGAGACGCATGGCTTTGCGATATCCCTCAGGCTTAGGCATACCAAAGTTACGTAAGGAACGTTCTTTGGTATCGCGACCTTTTTGATGGCCAATGACCATACATGACTGACCATTGAAGCGAGCTAAACCACCAACGATAGAAAGATCATCGGCATAACTACGATCACCATGCAACTCATGGAAATCAGTAAAGATTTCATTCACATAGTCCATGGTGTAAGGACGTTGTGGATGTCGTGCAATTTGAGAGACTTGCCAAGGCGTGAGTTTGGCGTAGATGTCTCTAGTGAGTTGCTGACTCTTTTGCGAGAGTCTATCGATTTCTTCAGAAATATCGACTGCGGAATCATCTTGAACGAATCGCAGCTCTTCAATTTTTGAATCGAGTTCTGCAATGGGCTGCTCAAAACCGAGAAACGTAATTTTGCTCACACTAGCTCCTTGTGGTCATACCTGTGACCATGGGGTTGGGAATGACGAAAATGCCATTCTTGCATCAAAGTGTCAATATTCTACCGGTACTGGATCCAAACTGCGCCAAAGATACCATGTTGCCACTGTCCTCCAAGGCTCCCAGTTAGCTGCCACCTCTCGTAAATCACTTCGTGAGACTGGCTCACCAGAGAAATAATTCACGCTAATACCACGTAAGAGTCCTAAATCATCCAAGGGTAAAACATTCGGTCTTAGCAAATTGAAAATCAAAAACATTTCAGCAGTCCAGCGACCGATTCCACGTATGTGAGTTAATTCTGCGATGACTTCTTCATCTTCCATAGATGCCCAATCAGTGGCATGCACTCTTTTTTCTTTGAAATTTAAAGCCAGATCGAGGATGTATTCCGTCTTGCGTTTGGAAAGACCACATGCTGCAATTTTTTCTTCGCCAGCACGCAGCATGTAAGCTGGTGTCATTTTTGGACAAACGAGTACCAATCGTTCCCAAACTGTTTGGGCTGCTTTAACGGAAATTTGTTGTCCCACAATAGAACGCGCAAGAGTCACAAAGGGATCTCCACGTCCAACTAACTGCAAATCGCCAAATTTAGGAATGAGCTTTTTCATGATGCGATCACGCTTCATGAGTTCAGCTTTAGCTTGATCCCAGTAATCAGGTTTTAACAACGATGAAGCTGTTTTCCTGACCATAGGGTTATGCTCTTCTCCACTCCGTGAGTCCACCGGGTTTGTCTTCAAGAACGATCCCCTTACTTAATAAGTCAGCGCGAATACGATCCGATTCGCTAAAATTTTTCTCTTGCTTTGCTTGTGCACGCGCTGCTATCAATACATGCACGACATCATCTGATAGCCCATCTTGAGTACCACCTGCTTGCAGAAACTGCTTTGGCTCTCGCTCTAACAATCCTATTACATTAGCCAAGCCTTTCAATTGCGATGTCAGAGCAACTGAATGATGCTTATTAACTTCACTAGCTAAATCAAATAACACTGAAATCGCAATCGGTGTATTGAAATCATCATTCATAGCCTCAGCAAAGCGCTGTGCATGAGGTTCATTCCAATCAATTGGCTTAGTTTCAGGCGCAGTTGTTTTTAAAGCTACATACAATCTTGCTAATGCAGTACGTGCATCATCGAGATGGGTGTCAGAATAATTTAACGGACTACGATAATGCGCTCTTAATATAAAAAAACGAATTACTTCTGCGTCATAATTTTTCAAAACTTCACGTATCGTGAAAAAGTTACCTAATGATTTAGACATTTTTTCATTATCGATACGCACAAAACCATTGTGCATCCAATAATTAACAAACTGTTTACCACTCGCCCCTTCGGATTGCGCTATTTCATTTTCATGATGTGGGAATTGCAGATCTTGTCCGCCACCATGGATATCGAAGTGCTGACCCAATAAATCGCAAGACATAGCTGAACATTCAATATGCCAACCAGGACGGCCAGTACCCCACTGAGAATCCCACTTCACTTCTTGCGGCTCCTCTTCGCGTGAAGCTTTCCATAAAACGAAATCAAGTGGATCACGCTTTGTGTTGTTGACATCAACACGTTCACCCGCACGCAGATCATCTAAAGATTTACCAGAGAGCTTGCCGTAACCAGCAAAGTCACGCACTGAAAAATTAACATCCCCATCTTTAGCTTGATAAGCTAAGCCATTTTTTTCTAAAGCACCAATCAAATTCAGCATTTGTGGCACGTAAGCAGTCGCGCGAGGTTCATGATCAGGACGCTCTACACCCAATGCAGCTGCATCTTCATGCATGGCATCAATATAACGTTGGGTTAAAGCAGATATCGATTCTTTATTTTCAACAGCACGTCGAATAATTTTGTCATCAATGTCGGTGATATTGCGAACATAAGTCACATCGAAATGTTGCGCACGCAACCAACGCTGAATCATATCGAACACCACCATGACACGCGCATGGCCAAGATGACAAAAATCATACACCGTCATACCGCATACATACAGGCGTACTTTTCCCGGCTCGATAGGAACAAAAACTTGCTTGTCACGCGCAAGCGTATTGTAGATTTTCAAAACACTCATGGATGAATCTAAGCGAGCCAAATGATTAAAGTCAAAACTAATAATTGGCGGGTTGGTTTTATTCTCAACCTGTAAGATCAAGGTCTTACTAAGGCGTAGTTTGATAAAATGCGAGTTAGCCAGTAGTATAACATTGAAGCTTAGCCCTTCTACTGAACGAGCATCATCAACTTAAGAATTAGTTGACAAACAAAAGGAAAATAACATGCGTATTGTATCTAGTCTTTATTTGAAATTGGTCGTTAGCAGTGTGTTGGCACTCACTAGTATTTCCGGCCTTGCTCAAAATGCACCAAAAGTAGAAATGAAAACGAATATGGGTGAGATAGTGATTGAGGTTTATCCAGACAAAGCGCCACTTTCAGCTGATAATTTTCTTAAGTATGTGAAAGATGGTTTCTACAATGGCACTATTTTTCATCGCATTATTAATGGCTTCATGGTGCAAGGTGGTGGTTACGATAAAAGCATGAAAGAAAAAACAACACGCGCTCCTATACAAAATGAAGCAAAGAATGGTTTAAAAAATCAAACCTACACTATAGCCATGGCTCGTACGGCTGATCCGCATTCTGCTAGTGCGCAGTTTTTTATCAATGTAAATAACAATAGCTTTCTGGACTATCCAGGACAAGATGGCTGGGGCTATGCTGTATTTGGCAAAGTTATCAAAGGCACAGAAGTGATAGAAAAAATGAAAGGTGTTGAAACCAATCGTCGCGATCAACCCACCTCAGCAGTTGTTATCGAATCTGCACGCATCATCGAATAAAGTTTTCAATCAGTTTATTTTCACACTCTATTTTTTTAATTAGGAATCTGTATGAAGGTCTTACTTAACACGAATCACGGCGACATCACACTAGAGCTCGATGCAGAAAAAGCACCACAGACTGTAGAAAATTTTCTCGCTTATGTGAACTCTGGTCATTACGATGGCACGATTTTTCATCGTGTGATTGATGGCTTTATGATTCAAGGTGGTGGGTATGAAGCTAGCCTAAAGCAAAAACCAACGCGTGATCCAGTTGAAAATGAAGCATCAAATGGATTAAAGAATGCGCATTACAGTGTTGCGATGGCACGTACATCCGATCCACATTCTGCTACGGCACAATTTTTTATCAATGTGAATGACAATGAATTTTTAGACTATCCAGGATCAGATGGTTGGGGTTATTGCGTGTTCGGCAAAGTCGTAGATGGCATCGATGTAGTAGATGCTATAGGCAGTATGAAAACCAAACCTAAGAGTATGTTTACTGATATGCCTGCTGAAGAAGTGGTCATCGAAAAAGCAGAAGTGATTTAATTCACGCATGAGCGCGGCACTCACCTCATTGCAAGTCAAACAAGCGCAGCCTCAATGGGCTGCGCTTTTTATCTCTGACTTACATCTCACACCGGATATGCCGCACACCGCAAAGGCTTTTTTCAATTTCCTCAATACAAAAGCTCTGCAAACTCAAGCGTTGTATTTACTTGGCGATATTTTTGAATACTGGGCAGGCGATGATGATATTAACGATACATTCAATCAAAGTATCGTTACCGCACTTGCTGCTCTCAGTAAGCATGGCATAAAAATTTATTGGTTAGCTGGGAATCGTGATTTTTTAGTTGCTGATAAATTTGCAGATGCATGCGGTCTACAAATCTTAAATGAACCTGTGATCACTGAGATTGCAGGTAAAAAAATTCTAGTCTTGCATGGTGATGCGCAGTGTACAGATGATACTGCTTATATGACTTTCAGAGCTCAAGTACGCGACCCCGCTTGGCAGCAGGATTTTCTCAATCAAGATTTACATCAAAGAAAAGCACTAATCGCAACTATGCGTGCAGGTAGTAAAGATGCACAGAAAAACAAATCTATGGATATCATGGATGTGAATCTAGCTGCTATTGATGCGCTATTTGAATCGCATCAGGTGAACTTGATGATTCATGGTCATACACACAGACCCCATCAGCATCAGCACCAAACTAAGCAAGGTGTCTGTATACGTTTTGTACTACCGGATTGGGATTATGATGCAGAAAAGACCCGCGGTGGATGGTTGAGTATTAATCAAGCGGGTGAGTTTAGTTTGGTTACGAATGCAGAGCCGACTTTCACTCCTTGAATCATCAAGGAACGACGATTCTATTCAACGAGTTTATTCAAACTACTGGCATTGAATTTATCAAGCTCAGGTACTGTTTCACAAGTTATATCTGCTGCCTTCAGCGCTGCAATTATTTTCACTAGCTGTAACTCTTGGGACG
This sequence comes from Pseudomonadota bacterium, assembly GCA_041176585.1. Taxonomy (GTDB): domain Bacteria; phylum Pseudomonadota; class Gammaproteobacteria; order Burkholderiales; family Burkholderiaceae_D; genus Pernthalerella. The sequence goes on along the minus strand of JBEDCU010000149.1, from coordinate 3,604 downwards.
CTGCATTGTCTATTAACGCATGTAAAGCTTTGGAGAGTGGATCATCGCCATTGGTGGTAATGCCATAGGCTGCAAAAATTCTTGCTGCTGCACCATCCAATGCGGGCTGATGGTCATTTTTTTCTATGATGCGGGCAGGATTGCCAACCGCAGTCGCGCCTGGCGGCACTGCACGTACGACAACAGCGTTGGAGCCTATTTTAGCGCCCTCTCCCACTGTAAACGCACCTAATACCTGAGCACCTGCGCCAATGATCACACCTCGCCCTAGGGTTGGATGACGCTGCGCACCTTTAGTGAGTGAAGTACCACCTAAGGTCACACCTTGATAGATGGTGCAATCATCACCAATGATAGCCGTCTCACCTATCACCACACCAAAACCATGATCAATGAATACACGACGACCTACCGTTGCTGCAGGATGTATTTCTATACCCGTTAATACACGCGCCAGATAAGAGATGAATCGACCTAGCCATTTAAAGCCATAAGACCAGCATGTACTCGCCCATCTATGCATGACAATGGCATGTAAACCAGGATAGCAAGTCAGCACTTCCCAAGTATTACGGGCAGCAGGGTCACGCTCGATGATGCTAGCGATATCTTCTTTTAAGCGAGTGAACATACGATAGATAAAAAATAGGCGATACGAGGATTTTATTCGAATTACTGCCAGACTGAGTGTTAAGTAGGTTGCAGGTCGAGAAGGCGCTTATTTACTTTGCATGCGCTGCCGTCTTGCTTCATAGAGGCAGACACCGGAGGCAACTGAAACATTGAGACTTTCGACAGATCCCAACATAGGCAAATGCACTAAACGATCACAATTTTCACGTGTCAGTCTGCGTAAGCCCTCACCTTCAGAACCCATGACTAATGCAGAGCCTCCTGTGAAATCGACTTCATAGATTGAACTCTCTGCATCTTCCGTGGTTCCGATCAACCAGATATCACGCTCCTGCAATTCGCGCATGGTGCGCGCAAGATTGGTAACGGTAATATAAGGTACTGACTCCGCAGCACCACTGGCTACTTTAGCTGCCGTTGCATTTAATCCCACAGCGCGATCTTTCGGCGCAATTACTGCATGCGCTCCTGCTCCATCTGCCACCCTTAAACACGCACCTAAATTATGTGGGTCAGTCACGCCATCTAACAATAAAAATAAGGGAGGACCTTCGATTGCATCGAGCAATTCATCAAGATTGCGCGCTAGTGAAATCTCGCCTGCTTTCGCGATCACGCCTTGATGACGACGTGAACCCACCATTGCGTCTAAACGTTGATCATCTGCTTGAATAATTCTGACATTGGCTGCTTTAGCCGCCCGTATCAGCTCTCCCATACGTCTATCGTGGCGGTTTGCATCGATATAAATTTCATCCACCGTGGAAGCTTCATGACGTATGCGCGCTGTAACAGCATGAAAGCCAAAGATAAGTTTTGATTTCATGGCTTAGCGTTTCTTTTTACTATTTTTAGTCGATTTCTTAATTGACTTAGATTTTGCTTTACCCATGTTTGCGCCTACTTTAGCACCAACTTTTTTACCCACTTTAGAAGCAACAACAATTTTTTTAGATGCTTTCTTTTTACTACTGGGTATCTGCTGGCTTTCAGCGCGACGTGCTTCATTTTTAATGCGTGTTCGAATGCTAGGCTCGTTGACTAAACGCAGATCAATTTTGCGAGCGTCGAGATCAACACGACTAATTTGAACCGTTACACGATCAGTGAGTTGATAACGAATTCCTGTACGCTCTCCACGCAACTCATGTCGCGCTTCATCAAATTGAAAATAATCTGCACCCAAATCAGTGACATGCACCATACCTTCGATAAAGAGCGCATCAAGCTGAACAAAAATACCAAAGCCTGCGACACCAGAAATTGTGCCGGTAAATTCTTCGCCGAGTTTGTCACGCACAAAATAGCATTTCAACCAAGCTTCTACATCACGCGATGCTTCATCAGCACGCCTTTCATTAGCAGAACAATGAATGCCTAATGACTCCCACACAGCCAAATCGCCTTCAGATTTAGCTTTACCTGCTGCTCTGTCTTTTGCATGCATCTTGCGTGCAGCAGGCGAGAGATTAGTATTTAACTCGCTACCATCAGCAACTTTAGGATGGTATTGGCGGCCACTAATAATGGCTTTGATAACGCGATGGGTCAGTAAATCTGGATAGCGTCGAATCGGGCTAGTGAAATGCGCATAAGCTTCATAAGACAAACCAAAATGTCCTATGTTGTCAGGACTATAAACTGCTTGTTGCATAGAACGTAGCAGCATTGTTTGTAATAACAATGCATCAGGTCGTAACTTAATTTTTTCCATCACCTCAGCATAATCACTGGCTGTCGGCTTATCGTTACCACCTAAATGCAAACCAATTTGCTTTAAGAAGGAACGCAGGTTTTTAAGTTTTTCTTCTGTTGGTCCCGCATGAATGCGAAACATACCGTGATGCTTATGACGCTCTAATAAATCTGCTGCACAGACATTGGCTGTCAACATGCACTCTTCAATTAATTTATGCGCATCATTTCTGGTACGCGGCAAAATTTGTTCAATCTTACCGGCAGCATTACAAACGATATAAGTTTCGGTGGTTTCAAAATCAATTGCACCACGACGTTTTCTTGCTTTGAGCAGTATGTGAAATAACTCATACAGATTTTGCAAATGCGGTACCAAGGTCGCTCGCTTGGCAGCTTCTGGTCCACGTGTATTACCAAGAATGGCAGCAACTTCGGTATAGGTCAGTCTAGCTGCTGAATGAATCACAGCAGGATAGAATTGATAAGCATGTACTTCACCGTCTTTATCAATAACGGCATCACATACTAAAGTCAATCTATCCACATGTGGATTCAATGAACATAGGCCATTGGATAACTTTTCCGGCAACATGGGAATGACACGACGCGGAAAATAAACCGATGTACTGCGCTCAAGTGCATCATGATCTAATGCATCTTGCGGTTTAACGTAGTGACTGACGTCTGCAATTGCAACGATTAATCGATAACCTTCAGTGCGACCAATTTTTACAGGTTCACAATAAACTGCATCATCAAAGTCACGTGCATCTTCACCATCAATGGTGACTAATGGCACATCGCGTAAATCAACGCGCTCAAGTAAATCATCAGCACCAACTTCAGCGGGTAACTTTGCAGCGAGTTTTTTTGCGGCTTCAGAAAATTCATGAGGTACACCATACTTACGTACCGCGATTTCAATCTCCATACCGGGATCATCAATATCACCCAGCACTTCTGCAATTTTTCCTACTGGTTGTGAATAGCGTGAAGGCTGCTCAGTTAACTCCACACTCACTACCTGCCCTGCTTTGGCTTTACCAACTGGTCCAGCCAATACAATATCTTGACTAATACGTTTATCTTCAGGTGCAACCAACCATGCACCATTTTCATTTACCAGTCTGCCTATGACGTGCGTATTAGCACGCGACACAACTTCAACAATCGTTCCCTCAGGTCTACCACGACGATCAAGACCAACAATACGAACACGTACACGATCGCCGTGCAAAACTTTCTGCATTTCTTTTTCAGGTAGAAAAACATC
>JBEDCU010000148.1:0-12612 GCA_041176585.1 Pseudomonadota bacterium | reverse complement strand
GAATTAAAGTTTTTTGTTCAGTTTGTTTTTCAGTAGTCGTTCCACGGTAGGTCGGACCACGTTTTGTTAGAGCTAGCGATGAGGGTAGTTCTGTGTGATGTTTATCTTCATCTTGGAGCTCGTTGTTTTCTTCAATGTCTACAATGCTAGTCTGTTTTAATGCGCCATTGAATTCAAGAATAGCAGATTCAATTTGTTGAAAGCTGACTGGAAGATTGGTTTTAAGTAGGTGCTGTAGTAAATTTTGATGGTCATCGATAGAAACTATGTCAATTTGCAAGCCCATTCGTATCGTTTCTAACGTAGCTAACTTTTCTTCATTGTTAAAAATAATAGGTTTGTTTTTATTATTTCTGTTTAAGTAATTGAGTAATGTGGGGAGAGATTTATTCAGTGATCCAGATTTTTGTAAAGATTGAAATATGACTGATTTGCTTTCTAAGGAGGCTAGGGTGCGAAGTGCTAATAAAATCGATACGCTACTAATGTCATCTTGATGCCAATTTTTAATATTATCGAGTAATGATCGTAATATAAAAATCAAGCTAGATTGTTGTTGAGTTGGGATTAGTTTATTTTGATTGAAATAATCTAATGCTGATAGCAGTCCACTACTATTAACAGATGATTCTAGCCATGTTAATTTTTCTTTTTGACAAAGCTGTTTACAGATTTTTAAAATTGCAATGACTGCTTCTGATAATGTTGACTTACTTAATATTGTTGTAGAGTTTTCTTGTGCTTGTATCCAGCGAGAGACTGATTTTATAAAGCTAGAAATATTTATGACTGCTTGTGGATTGGTATTGTATTTTTCATCTGATTTATAGATAACAAAGGTACTAACTAATTTCTGCATTGCTAGCCCACTCAGGCTAGTGCTATTGCCGACTAATTTATGTTCGTATAGGCAGCGCATAAAATTACAGCAATTTGTAAGTGAATTTAATTCGCCATAATTTTTAAGCGTAAAGTCTTGTTGATTAATCCGTTCGCAAATGTAGTTAACTGTCTCGCGTAGTGATTGATCTTCTACATTTAATATTTTATGGTCTATTCCATCTTTTAATGTGTTTGTTACATTAATTAATTCAATGATATTGCAATCGTTAAGCCATACGTCATTAGATAGAAAATACTGACATAAACCATAGACTGTTTCACTCCATGCTAGGCGATTAGATTTTCCTTCTGCATTATTTTCAATGTTAATTACTCTTAAATGAATCATGGTATTGAGCTGAACCATGCACTTGCTGAGCTGTTTACTTGTGAGCCAGTCAGCATCAGCCGAGCCATTAGCCCAATTTTGTAGGCGTGTTAGTGTGAGCTGAAAGATTTGTTTTATGGCTTTATCATGGCGATTAAGCAGGTCTTTTTTCATGCCTCGGCTATACCAGTTGAGAATATTCAATAGTTTGCCGCTGTGAAGTGATCCATGCTGTAGTGGTTTGATGAGCGCTGTGCAAAAATTTGTACTGATATGCGTTAGTTTTTCTTGATACTTAGCGCATTGCTCTTGCGATAAAAAACTGTCATTCAGTGGATTGGCTAGTGCTGACAATCCTAAGCATAGAGTATGAATAGTCTCAATATCTATTTTGTTGCCTAGTGCTTCTTGGTATTCGAGGTATTGCTGAAGTTTATTGAAGAGGTGAGGTAGTTGTGACCGTAGTCGATCACATTGTTTGCTTAGTTCAGTCTGACTGCCTTCGAGAAGTAAAATGTTTTCAGCATTTTTCAGCTTCTGACATACGATTTCTATTTCATTGAATTCTGGTGTTCTCTTTTTTTGTAAATTAGAAATTGCGAAATACAATTCCTTTAGTATCGTTTGGCTATTACATGGTTCTTGCTGTTTTTTTTCTTGTTGCGATTGTATTGTTGGGCTATTGAGTATTGATTTTGATGCATCTTTATTCAGACTAGTGATGCGATTGTTTATTAAAGCTTGATTTGAGGATGAGGGTTTATTGTTTTTTTCTGAACGTGGTGTCATAGCAGCTTAAAGAGGAATGAAAATTCGAGCTACTAGGTGGCAACCTAGTAAGTCAAGTTCCTGCTTAAGGCTACGAGCTTGATGCGTTATTTATTTACTTGCACACCCGTTGTGCCATCTTGAATATTGCCAATGACAGCAGCTTCTGCAAATCCATGCGCATGGAAACAAGCCATCACTGCATCTACTTCGTCTGACGCACAAGCAACGAGTAAACCACCGGAAGTTTGTGGATCACAGAGCAATGCTTTTTGAACATCACTAATGCTGCTATCAAGAGTTATATCTTGATGATAGCCATTCCAGTTACGAGCAGAAGCACCTGTAATAAAACCTTGTTCTGCTAATGCTAATACTTGGCTAAGAAATGGTACGGATGAGAGTTGAATATTGACTTGCACATTTGCGCCACGTGCCATTTCTCTGGCATGACCTAATAAGCCAAAACCAGTGACATCTGTCATGGCATGCACACCTTTGAGTTTTGCTAAATCCTTGCCAGCAGTATTGAGTTTGGTTGTGCTTTGTATCATCGCTGTATAGCCCTCTGCATCGAGCGCATTTTTTTTCAATGCGGCAGAGAGCACACCTACTCCTAGGGGTTTGCCGAGTATGAGTTGATCGCCGTTTTTTGCATTTGCGTTACGTTTTATATGGGATGGATGCACTAAACCCATGACGACTAAGCCATAGATAGGTTCTACAGAATCGATAGTATGTCCGCCTGCGATCGGTATGCCTGCCTCTGCGCAGATAGCTTCGCCACCTGCCAAAATTTTGCCTATCGTATCTATAGGTAACTTATCAATCGGCATGCCCACTAATGCCAGTGCCATGATGGGTGTGCCGCCCATGGCATACACATCAGAGATTGCATTGGTTGCTGCTATACGTCCAAAGTCAGTAGGATCATCGACGATGGGCATAAAAAAATCAGTGGTAGCGATTAGAGCTTGTTCATCATTCAGTAGATAGACTGCAGCGTCATCGGCTGTTTCTATGCCGACTAATAATTGTGGCGGTACTGGAAAGCCTTGTGATTGTTTGAGTATGTCAGCTAATACACCGGGTGCGATTTTGCAGCCGCATCCACCTCCATGTGAAAACGATGTCAGTCGGAGTGCTTGATCGGTATTTGCTTGCATGCTGATCTCCTGCTTATTACGATGAAATAAAGAAAAACCGTACTTAAAACAACACTGGCCTCCGCATGATGCCGGAGGCCAGTGTGATCGAACTTTTAATTAGTTTTACAAATTAACTTCGCAAACTAATAGCGCTATTTAGCCGCGACGTGCATCACTAGCGCGATTACCTTTATAACCACCACCAGTTGCACCTTCTTTACGTGGCGCACCAGGTTTGCTAAAAGTACGCTGACCTGGTTTTGCTGGAGGACGACTACGGCCATCGCCAGGACGCCATCCATTCGGACGGGAAGGGCGTTTTGCTGCAGACGCTGTTTTCTTAGGCTCGTAACCTTCGATGATATCAACAGGGATTACTTGTTTAGTAAAACGCTCTATACGTTTCACATTCATGCTCTCACTGTGATTCACTAACGATATCGCAATACCATTCCGACCAGCGCGACCAGTACGACCAATGCGGTGTACATAATCTTCTGGGAATTTAGGTAAATCGTAATTAAATACATGGGTAATAGCAGGAACATCAATACCACGTGCTGCAACATCCGTTGCAACCAATACCTTGACTTGACCGCGACGCAAACTATCTAGCGTGCGATTGCGTGCACCCTGATGCATATCACCATGCAAAGCAGCAGCTGCAAAGCCAGCAATATTCAAACGATCTGCAATCGTGTCTGCATCACGTTTAGTAGCAGTGAAGATAACAGCTTGATCAATCGAAGCATCACGCAGTAAATGATCGAGTAAACGATTTTTATGTGACAGGTCATCCACGAAATGTACACGTTGCTGAATGTTTTCATGTTTGCTGGCTGAACCTGCAATCTGAATCACCATTGGGTCATTCGTGATACGACGTGCCATATTGCCGACCATGCCATCTAAGGTGGCAGAGAACAACATGGTTTGACGAGTAGCAGGTGTCTTAGCAATGATGCGTTCTATGTCATCAATAAAACCCATATCCAACATACGATCGGCTTCATCGAGAACTAATACTTCTAAATCAGAAAAATTAATTTTGCCGGATTCCATATGGTCGATCAAACGACCTGGCGTAGCGACTAAAATTTCTGGATTACGTGATAACAATTGCATTTGTTTTGGATAAGGCATGCCACCCAAAATTGATACAGCCTTCACACGACGCATACCACTGCCGTATTTGTCGGTTGCCGTAGTGACTTGCAATGCTAATTCACGGGTTGGGGTTAACACCAACATCTTTGGTTTAGCAGGTGAAAAACGTGGACGCTCGCCTTTGGAACGTGCAGCCTGCATTTGTTGATTGGGAGTTTTGCCTTGTGGTGCTTCTTGTGCGCCCGCTGCAAAACGATTTAAAGAAGGCAGCATGAATGCTGCGGTTTTTCCTGATCCAGTTTGGGATGAAACAAGCAGATCTCTGCCTGCAATCGCCGCTGGTATAGCCTGCTCCTGCACTGGTGTTGGCTTGGTATAGCCAGCTTCAGTCAGTGCTTTAATAATAGAAGGATGTAGGCCTAGTGATTCGAAACTCATGGTTTTCTTTCGCGATAAATGAACACCGCGCCAGGCATAAAAATGCCGCGCGACAGCGTAAAAAAGCAACGCTAACCAACGAAACAGACGAAAACTTAATGAAAAGGTTTCGGCACAAAAGCTTTGCGCCGGGGTAGTGCTCTTAACTACAGCACTGGGGGCGGGAGGGCTTCAGGTTGATGCTTGGGGTCTGCGATGCAACTTATGCGGCGCCATTAATCGCACCGCGGGGCGGATTATACAGGAAAAGCTTGCTGAGCGTAGAAGAAACTTAACAAAGAACTTAACAAAGTCCACGCTCAGTTCGAGATCTGCCTAATAAGTTAGGCTTCTTCACCACCCATACCGGCTACAACTTGTGAGAATCCACCATCGACATAAGTGATTTCACCGGTAATACCGCCGGCTAGGTCAGACAATAAGAATGCTGAGGCATTGCCTACATGTTCTAGCGTCACATTTCTACGTAAAGGTGAGTTTTCCTTTACGAAATTTAAAATCTTGCCGAAATCTTTGATGCCTGCTGCTGCCAGTGTCTTAATCGGACCTGCAGAAATGCCATTCACACGGATACCTCGTTTGCCTAGTGATTCAGCTAAATAACGCACGCTTGCTTCGAGTGAGGCTTTGGCTAAACCCATGGTGTTGTAGTTAGGCAGAGCACGCAATGCACCTAAATAAGAAAGCGTTAGCAGAGCAGCATTCGGTGACAGCATAGGTAAGGCCGCTTTTGCCAGAGCAGGAAAGCTATACGCAGAAATATCATGCGCTACACGAAAGCCTTCGCGCGATAAACCATCTAAGAAATCACCGGCAATCGCTTCACGAGGTGCAAAGCCTATGGCATGGACTAAGCCATCAAGCTGACTCCAAGATTTACCGAGATCAGCAAATAAAGCAGCAATTTGTTCATCGCTACCGACATCGCACTCAAATACCAAAGAGCTATCAAATTCCTTTGCGTATTCTGTAATTCTGTCTTTAAAACGCTCGCCTACATAAGTGAAGGCTAATTCAGCACCTTCGCGCCTACAGGCCTGTGCAATGCCATACGCAATCGAGCGATTCGATAACACACCCGTGATGAGAATTTTTTTGCCTTGTAAAAATGCCATGCGAAACTCCGGTTGGTCAGTGCGGGTTGCACCGTCTAAACGCGCAATTGTAGGGGCTATGAGCCCGTTTGGAAACCTAGCATCTATCGAAAATTGATAGCGATTTAGCATGCTATAGCAGGCGAGTCCGCCACCAGAGCAGAAAAACGCTATCCTATTGCTATCTTGCACAGAGCTTTTCTGTGTTTTACCTTAGCGTCCCTTGAACAGATGATGACTTACCTTATTCGCAACCTCTTGCTGTTATCTGCCTTAATTAGTCATGCTGCGTGGGCAGCCCACGCTTTTTCTTTGTATGACGTGCCTAAATATCAAGCCGGCTTTACCCACTTCGAGTATTTGAATCCTAATGCGCCCAAGGGCGGTGAATTATTTTTAGCCAATCCAGATGCACGCACTAGCTTTGATAAATTTAATCCTTTTTCACTCAAAGGCGTGACGGCTGCAGGTCTGAGTAATTTGATGTTTGAAACGCTGGCAATTAATTCAACGGATGAAGTAGCAACTATGTATGGCTTGTTAGCAGAGGACATGCAACTTGCTTCAGATCGTTTGTCCATGACCTTCACATTGCATGCCCATGCAAAATTTAATAACGGCGATCCCGTCACAGCAGATGACGTTAAACATTCATTTACATCCTTGATCACGAAGGGTGCGCCACAGTTCAAGATGATTTTTAACGACGTTAAACAATGCGTCGTTTTAGATGAACGCACTGTGCGTTTTGATTTTAAAAATAAAAACCGTGAATTACCTTTAATTGTGGGTGGCATGCCTGTGTTTTCACGTAAATGGGCAGCAGGCACCGCCTTTGACAAAATTCAGCTAACAGCACCGATAGCTAGTGGTCCTTATTTGATTGATCGTTATGAAATCGGTCGCATGATTAGTTTTAAACGTAATCCAGATTATTGGGCAAAAGATTTACCTGTCCGTAGAGGTAGTTTTAATTTTGATCGCATTGTCTATCGCTACTACAAAGATGATGTGGCACGTCTTGAAGCGTTTATGGCGGGTGAATTCGATGCTGTGATTGAATTCAAAGCTAAAAATTGGGCGCGTTCTTATAAAGGAAAAAAATTCGAGAACGGTGAACTGATTAAAGCAACGTTAAATCATTCTAACGGAGCGGGCATGCAAGGCTTTGTGATGAATATGCGTCGTCCACAATTTAAAGATGTACGAGTACGGCATGCCTTAGTTTTAGCTTTGGATTATGAATGGATGAATCGTCAGCTCTTTTATTCACAATATAAACGTATCGATTCTTTCTTTAGTAATTCAGAACTCGGCGCACATGGCTTGCCTAATGAAGCTGAATTGAAATTACTAGAACCTATGCGAAACCAGTTAGATCCTGCTGTATTTGGTGAGGCACCATTACCACCTCGCACAGACGGTACTTCTTCATTACGCGCTAATCTTTTGCAAGCACGTGAATTATTAAAGCAAGCAGGCTGGGAATATAAAGATGGTGCTTTGCGTAATGCGCAGGGTGAGATCTTTAAATTAGAAATCATGGATGACAATCCTTCTTTAGCACGCATTATTTCTGTCTATGCACGTAATCTTGAAAAGTTAGGCATACAAGTCAAACAACGTACTGCAGACTTTGCTTTGGTGCAAAAGCGTATGGAAGAATTTGATTTTGATATGACTAGCATACGACTCTCTGATGTCGTCAGTCCAGGCAGTGAGATGTTTGATATCTTTGGATCGAAAGCAGCAGATACCAATGGATCAAGTAATTCATGGGGCTTAAAAGATCCCGCAGTCGATAAATTAGTTACTGCGATGGTATCAGCAGATTCACGTGCAGAATTAGTCGCTGCTTCGCGTGCATTAGATAGAGTGCTGCTACATAAGTACATCGTCGTACCACACTGGTATTCAGCGACCCACAGAGTAGCGTACAGAAATCGCTTTGGAATTCCATCTGTGTCACCGAAATACTATCAGGCTGATCGTTATATGATTTCCAATTGGTGGGAAAAGACACCAAGAAATAAATAATAGTTCGCTATTACTGACTAAAAATTGATGAGAGAAAAAAATGCATCTCTGGTCTTATATCTTTAAACGTGTATTACTCATGATTCCTACTTTGCTAGGTGTCATCAGCATCACATTCGCTGTTATTCAATTTGTGCCGGGAGGTCCGGTTGAACAAATGCTGATTGAATTGAAAAAAGGTCAGACTGGTGTAGGCGAATCTTCTGGTGGTGGCGGTGGAGCGGAATATCGTGGCCGTCAGGGAGTAGATGCAGAGCGTGTAGAAGAAATTAAAGCTTTATATGGTTTTGATAAACCACCCGTAGAACGATTTTGGTTGATGTTGAAAGGTTTTGCACGCTTCGATTTAGGACAAAGTTTTTATCATCATGAAGATGTGTGGCAGTTAGTGAAATCTAAACTACCCGTTTCTATCACCTTAGGGCTATGGACCTTCTTTTTGACTTATCTTATTTCTATACCCTTAGGCATTGCAAAAGCAGTGCGTGAAGGCAGTCGCTTCGATAACATCACTAGCATGTTGGTCTTGATAGGTTATTCCATACCGGGTTTTGTGTTGGGTGTATTTTTATTAGTGACATTTGCAGGTAGTAGTTTTGTGCAATGGTTCCCATTACGTAGCTTAACTTCAGATGATTGGGAAAGTTTTTCAACCTTACATAAAGTGACAGATTATCTTTGGCATATTACTTTGCCAGTCACAGCGTCTGTCGCAGGTTCATTTGCAGTCATGACCATGCTGACTAAAAACACGTTTCTTGAAGAGATACGTAAGCAATATGTCTTAACAGCACGTGCTAAAGGCTTGTCCGACAAAGTCGTCTTATACAAACATGTGTTTCGCAATGCCTTAGTGCCATTAGTCACAGGATTTCCTGCTGCCTTTATCGGTGCATTCTTTGCCGGTAGTTTATTGATAGAGACCTTGTTCTCTTTAGATGGCTTAGGTTTGCTTTCCTTCGAATCAGTGGTGCGACGTGATTATCCGGTTGTATTAGGTACTCTTTATCTCTTTACCTTAATCGGGCTTGTCGTGAAATTACTTGGTGACTTATGTTATGTGTGGGTAGATCCACGTGTGCAATTTGAAAGCCTAGCCAAATGAACACGATGACTACTACACCTATATTGTTAGTGAAATCACAGGCACCATGGCAGCGCGTATGGAATCGCTTTAAACAAAATCGACGTGGTTATTGGAGCTTGCTGATTTTTTCAGTGTTGTTTGTCATTAGCTTGTTTGCTGAGCTTGTCTCTAACGATAAACCACTGATAGCGTCTTATCAGGGTCAAATTGTGTTCCCTGTGTTGCATGACTACTCAGAAAAATCATTTGGCGGTGACTTTGATTCACCTGCAGATTATCTCGATCCTTTTATTAAAGAACAATTCAATAAAAAAGGGAATTGGGCAATTTATCCTTTGAATCACTACAGATATGACACCTTAAATTATTTTGCAAAAGTACCTAACCCTTCGCCACCTACGACAGAAAATTGGGTAGGTACAGATGATCGTGGACGAGATGTATTTGCTCGCTTGTTGTATGGTTTTCGTATTTCAATTTTATTTGGTTTGGCTCTCACGATTACTGGCGTGGTGCTTGGTGTCTTAACCGGAGCAGTGCAGGGTTACTTTGCAGGTAGAACGGATTTATTTTTTCAACGCTTTATGGAAATCTGGGGCTCTATGCCAGAGCTCTATTTGCTAATTATTTTCTCTTCGATTTTTGAACCCAGCTTCATGGTGTTATTGATCTTACTGTCCTTGTTTGGTTGGATGGGTTTATCGGATTATGTACGTGCTGATTTTTTACGTAATCGACATTTAGATTATGTGCAAGCTGCGCGCGCATTAGGGTTATCTAACTGGCAAATCATATGGCGTCATGTAATGCCAAATAGTTTGACACCAGTGGTGACTTTTTTACCCTTCCGTATGAGCGCTGCGATCTTAGCGTTAACTAGTTTGGATTTCTTAGGTCTAGGTGTTCCACCTTCCACACCGAGTTTGGGAGAGTTACTCGCACAAGGTAAAAATAATTTAGATGCATGGTGGATTTCTGTTTCTACTTTTTTAGTGTTGACCATCACCTTGCTGTTGTTAACGAATATAGGTGACGCCTTACGTAATGCCTTAGACGTCAGGAGAAAAGCATGACGTTATTAAAGGTAAATCATCTCAGTGTAAGTTTTGGCGATACAACTGTTGTTGATGATGTGAGCTTTGAAATAGCAGCAGGTGAAAAATTTGCTCTGGTAGGTGAATCGGGCTCAGGTAAAACCGTGAGTGCGTTATCCATACTGCGACTTAATCCTGATGCACATCTATCAGGCAGTATCTTATTCAATGGCGAAGACATACTGCAAAAATCAGATTCAGCTATGCGTGGATTGCGTGGCAAAGATGTCGCAATGATTTTTCAAGAGCCTATGACAGCGTTAAATCCGCTCTTCACCATAGGTAATCAAATCGCCGAAGTTTTAATGCTGCATGAAGGCTTAAGTGCCGCGCAAGCTGCGCAACGTGCTGTGGCTTTATTAGAAAAAACGGGCATACCAGAACCTGTACGTCGTGCACTGTCTTATCCGCATGAGCTATCAGGTGGGCAGCGTCAGCGTGCCATGATCGCAATGGCACTCGCTTGCAAACCTAAGTTGTTGATAGCAGATGAGCCCACCACTGCACTCGATGTCACCATACAAGTACAAATACTAGAGCTCTTGAATCAATTACAGCGCGAAGACAATATGGCTGTGTTGATGATTACCCATGATTTAAATCTAGTCAGACATTTCGCTGACAGAGTCGGTGTGATGGAGCATGGAAAATTAATAGAAACTGGAAATACTCAGGAATTATTTTCAGCTCCTAAAAAAAGCTACACCCAAAAACTCTTGGGTTCTCATCCTCATAAATTAGTTGCTGAACCTGCGCCAGATGCGCCTGCTTTATTACAAGCGGAGCAGATGCGTTGTAGTTTCTCTATAAAGCAGGGTTGGTTTAAACGGCGTGAATTTGTCGCAGTCGATAAAGTTGATGTCTCACTGGTGCGAGGTGAAACCTTAGGCATAGTTGGTGAATCAGGTTCAGGTAAATCAACCTTGGGCATGGCCTTGCTGAGACTCTCTGTTGCGAAAACAGAGGGCAAGATTGTGTTTGATGGGCATGAAATTAGCGCAATGCAGAGCAAGCAAATACGACCTTTGCGCGCTCAAATGCAGGTCGTATTTCAAGACCCCTTTGCATCGCTTTCACCTAGACGTACCATAGAACAAAGTGTAGGTGAGGGCTTGGCATTGCATCAACCGCATCTAAGTCAACAAGCCTTGCGTGATGCAATTGCAGCGTGTTTGCAAGAAGTGGGTTTGTCACCTGACATGATGTCACGCTATCCGCATGAATTTTCTGGTGGTCAGCGTCAACGCATTGCTATTGCACGTGCATTGATTTTAAAGCCAGCTTTGATGTTATTGGATGAGCCAACTTCCTCATTGGATGTGTCGGTGCAATTACAAGTGTTGGAATTGCTTGCTCAGTTACAGAAAAAATACGGACTCGCCTATCTTTTCATCAGCCATGACTTAGCCGTCATACGTGCCATGTCACATCGTGTGATAGTCATGAAAGATGGATGCGTGGTCGAGAGTGGGGCAACAGCGAGTATTTTGTCTTCACCGCAGCAAGCGTATACGCAGAAATTATTAGCAGCAGCGACCTATTCAACATTGTCGTAAATAACATGCGCGTTTCGTTGCATGTTTTGTTCGTACGATTACGCTACGCTAATCGTACCTACTATTCATAATCATTGCGGCCGCACGTTTATAAATTAATGGATGTATTTGTAGGGACGATTAGCGTAGCGTAATCGTCCGAGCATGATCACCATCAATTATATATTTGCCTCATGCGGCGCAATACATTGCGCCCTACCATTCTTAGTTAATGTTGAATTTATGTGGCTGGTAGAAGTAGGGCGCAATGTATTGCGCCGTATGGAATGTCAATTAATGACTATGTTTATTCGATGAAGATTTGGATGTGCGACTAGATTTTTCTGATTTCTCAGTTTTACCAGATTTAGATTTAGCTTTGCCTGCGCGTACTTCAAGCTTTAACGACTGACCGGCAACGATTTTTTTACCTTTTAAATCATTCCATTCACGTATTTGCGCTTCGGTGACTTTATAGCGTTGCGCTATAGATTTCAAATCATCATGCTTACTGACTTTAATCGTGATGCGACGTTTTGCAGGCCCATCGGCTTCTACATTCATGGTCGCGTTATTCACGACTTCATCTGCAATATCTTTATCCGACGTCGTAGCTAATTTAGGCACGAGCAATACCGATCCCGCTTTCACATGCATGTTAGGCGGAATATCATTTGCTTCGCGTATGACTTGTGGTGTGGTTTTAAATTTAGCTGCGATCGTTTCTATCTTTTCGCGCGCTGTGGTCACTCTATGTGCTGTCCAGCTCGAAAGTGCTTTAGTCCATTTACTCAGATTCTCTTTAAATTTTTGCGCATTGATTTCAGGCAGCAAAATATTTGTGGTCGGACTACCTGGAATGATAGGACGATTATATTGAGGATTGAGCGCTCTGAATTCTTCAATCGGTATTTCAGCTAATTCAGCGGCTAATTTAATATCAATATCACGCGCTTTATTAATCGAGACAAAGTAAGGTTGATTTTCAACGACCGGTAGCTTGATACCGTATTGCATAGGTGTGGCAATAATATTTTTTACTGCTTGTAGCTTAGGATAATAGTTACGTGTTTCAGCAGGCATGTAATCCGACA
>JBEDCU010000147.1:0-11081 GCA_041176585.1 Pseudomonadota bacterium | reverse complement strand
GTACAAAGATAAATTTGAAAAAGAGCATGGCGTAAAGTTAGGCTTTATGTCTTTCTTTGTGAAAGCTGCTGTCGCAGCGCTTAAAAAATACCCTGTGATTAATGCCTCGATTGATGGCAATGATGTGGTGTATCACGGCTATTTTGATATTGGTATCGCAGTCGGTTCGCCACGTGGTTTGGTGGTGCCTATTCTGCGCAATGTCGATCAAATGTCTATTGCTGAAATCGAAAAGAAAATTGGTGAGTTTGGTGTGAAAGCAAAAGATGGCAAGCTGACTCTCGATGAACTCACCGGCGGTACGTTCTCCATTTCTAATGGTGGTGTGTTTGGTTCTATGCTTTCTACGCCGATTATTAATCCACCTCAATCCGCTATCTTGGGTGTGCATGCAACCAAAGACAGAGCTGTGGTTGAAAATGGACAAATCGTTATTCGTCCTATGAACTATCTGGCAATGTCTTATGACCATCGCATTATTGATGGTCGTGAAGCAGTATTAGGATTAGTGGCAATGAAAGAAGCGCTGGAAGATCCTGCGCGCTTGCTGTTAGATCTCTAATCATAGTTGAGCCTTTAATGATGCCGCTAGCTGTGTGTTGACAAGCTAGCGGTTCATCACACACATAGGTGTATCAGGCTCTGAATTTTTCTAAGTACGTCAGATAGAGTAGTGTGCTAAGTCTGACTTAATGGAATGCGATCAGATTTCAAGGAAATCATCATGTCAAAAAATTTCGATGTCATCGTAATCGGTGGTGGCCCTGGCGGTTATATTGCAGCAATTCGAGCTGCGCAATTAGGTTTTTCTGCAGCTTGTATCGATGAGTGGAAAAATGAAAAAGGTGGTCCTGCACCTGGTGGCACTTGTACCAATGTAGGTTGTATTCCTTCCAAAGCTTTACTGCAATCCTCTGAGCATTTTGAACATGCTGGACATGGCTTTGCAGAACACGGTATTGAAGTCAAAGGTTTAAAACTTAATCTCGGTCAAATGTTAGGTAGGAAAGATACGGTTGTAAAACAAAACAACGATGGCATCTTGTATTTGTTTAAGAAAAATAAAGTCAGTTTCTTTCATGGTCGTGGTGCATTTACCAAAGCAGATGCAGAAGGTTATGAAATTTCTGTGACTGGTAAAGATAATGAAACCTTAAAAGCCAAACACATCATCATTGCAACCGGATCGAATCCACGTGAATTACCAGGTGCTGCTTTTGATGAAAAATTAATTTTATCGAATACTGGTGCACTGGCTATAGAAGCTGTTCCTAAAAAATTAGGTTTAATTGGTGCGGGTGTAATTGGTTTGGAAATGGGTAGTGTGTGGCGTCGTTTAGGTTCAGAAGTCACCATACTGGAAGCCTTGCCTTCATTCTTAGGCGCTGTCGATGAGCAAATTGCAAAAGAAGCGCACAAGCTGTTTGAGAAACAAGGTTTAGGTATTCATTTAGGCGTGAAAATAGGCTCGATTAAAGCAGGCAAGCAAGATGTGAGTGTTGAATATAACGACGCAAAAGGTGAGTCACATAAAGCCGTGTTTGACAAACTCATTATTTCTATAGGACGTGTACCTAACACCATAGGATTACAAGCAGAAGCAGTGGGTTTGAAATTGGATGAGCGTGGTTTCATTGCAGTCGATGCAGACTGTCGCACCAATCTACCGAATGTGTGGGCAGTGGGTGATGTCGTGCGTGGTCCTATGTTGGCGCACAAAGCGGAAGAAGAAGGTGTGGCCGTAGCAGAGCGCATAGCAGGTCAACATGGTCACGTTAATTTCAACACCATACCTTGGGTTATTTACACCTCACCTGAAATTGCATGGGTAGGAAAAACAGAGCAGCAACTCAAAGCAGAAGGCATTGCTTATAAAGCAGGGACTTTCCCCTTCTTGGCAAATGGTCGTGCCCGAGCTTTAGGTGATACATCAGGTATGGTGAAGTTTTTAGCGGATGCTAAAACTGATGAAATTCTGGGTGTGCACATCATAGGACCTATGGCTTCAGAGTTAATTGCAGAAGCAGTGGTTGCTATGGAATTCCGTGCTTCGGCAGAAGATATTGCACGGATTTGTCATGCGCATCCTTCACTCTCAGAAGCGACTAAAGAAGCAGCACTAGCAGTTGACAAACGTGCGTTGAATTTCTGAGTTTGAGTTTCTTGATTCAATCGGCATCATGATTTCACTAGTACTTAATATGTATCGTTTGTTGATCAGTGTTCATGGTGCCATCACTCACCGCTTCCTTTGTTTTTTCTTTCTTTGCATGCTCAGTGCATGCAGTACGCTGCCACCTTACTCAGGCAAGATTGCAATTTCTACCACCAGTCTTTCCCAGCCAGTGACGGGAGCGAGCTGCGAAGTACGAACCGATGCAGGTAAGTGGACCATCATCACACCAGCGATTGCACCTGTGGGACAGATTGCAGGCGATTTACATGTGGTGTGTCAGTTACAAGGTTATCGCACTTCAGAAGTGATTTTTCGTTCAGGCGTACGAGGTAGGAGTGCATCTCGTGTTGCAGTCGGTGCTGCAGGTGGATCAGGTGGTGGTGGCGGTGGCGTGGGTTTATCAATTGGCTTTGGCTTGCCACTGGGTGATACACAATTTTCTTATCCTAATGAGATCGTCGTCGATATGACGCCAGCTACAAAATAATGCCAGTTATTATCTCGGATATGGATGTATATGACTATTACGAGCAAGCTCTGCGTGAGCGAGGCTTTAAGTCAGATTATGCACAAAGAGGTGCAGTGCATCGTTTACAAAAAGCCTATGATGCTTGGATAGGTTTTAAATATAAACGCTCTAATCGTCTTAAGAAAATAGTGAATCATCCTGATGTACCTCGCGGTATTTATTTATGGGGTGGAGTGGGTCGCGGTAAATCTTTTTTAATGGATAGCTTTTATCTGGTAGTGCCAGTGGTGCGTAAAACACGCTTGCATTTCCATGAATTCATGCGTGACATACACCGTGAACTCGATAAACAAAAGGATGTAGAAGATCCATTACAAAAAGTTGCAGAGCGTATTGCAAGAAAATACAGACTGATTTGTTTTGATGAGTTTCATGTCTCTGATATAGCGGATGCCATGATTCTATATAACTTGCTAGAAGCATTATTTGAGCTAGGCGTATCGTTTGTGATGACCTCGAATTACGAGCCTGAAAAATTATATCCAGATGGTTTACATCGCGATCGTATTTTGCCCGCGATCGCATTACTAAAAGATAAACTCGATATAGTGAATGTTGATGCGGGCGTGGATTATCGACAGCAGGTAATGCAAGAAGTCGATGTTTATCATCAACCTTTAGGTGAAAAGACAGATGCTACGTTGAGTGCTGCTTTTTCGCGTATTGCTGACCGCTCTGAAGATGAAGGTCAGCTAAAACTGGGTTCTCGGACAGTGAAATGTGTACGACGTGCAGGCGGTGTGATTTGGTTTAGTTTTGCCCATTTATGTGGTGGTGCCAGATCACAAAATGATTATCTAGAAATAGCGCAGCGTTTTCATACCGTTATACTTTCTGATATTCCGCAGCTAACTGCAGCCATGGCATCCGAAGCTAGGCGTTTTACTTGGCTTATCGATATACTCTATGATCATCGAGTGAAATGTATTATGTCTGCAGCTGTAGCGCCAGACCTGCTATATGTGGAAGGTACATTGTCGAACGAATTTCATCGCACCGTTTCACGTATTATTGAAATGCAGTCGCTTGCATACAAAGAAAGTAGTCGACGACAGGCTGCGGAAGCGATTGCATAGTAAAGTGTGTCGACAAAGAGTGCTGATAACAAGTGCTAACTAAGAGAGATTAAAAAAGTGATTAAGATGAAAATACCATCTAGGCTAGCTTTGATAAGCGCTTTACTCATGTCGCTTGCCTCATCGAGTTTTGCTGATAGTAACGCTCTGTTAGAACGTTATCCTGCTGGCACTATAAAAACAGTAGAGCAAGCCAATCAAGCTTTAGAAGAGGTTAATCGCGAACGCGCGCTCACGCAAGAATCTTTTTTAGACACCAAAGATGAGTGTTTACAGCAGTTTTTTGTCTCTTCATGTTTAAATAAAGCCAAGGAAACTCGACGTCAAGAAAAGAAAATTATTCGCGCTGTGGAAGTCGAAGCGAATGCCTTCTTACGTAAAGATAAAGCAGATGAACGCGATCGTGGTGTGGCAGAGCGTCAGCAGCAAGCAGAACAAGCACAGGGTAGAAAAATCATTCGATTGCCCGATGGCTCACCAGATGATCAACCCAATCCAGTGGGTCAATAGCAGTGATGAAAGATCCTGATCAAGTTCGAGAGCAGCTTGTGACATTAGAGACTGAGCATAGAGATCTTGATCTTGCGATTGATTTATTAATGCAAGTAGGTCGTCTGGATGATTTGCAGTTGCGACGTTTTAAAAAACGCAAATTGCAAATTAAAGATCAGATCATTCATTTAAAAATGCAATTAGTGCCAGATATTCCGGCCTAATTTTGTCTTGCAATACACAATCCTTGCACGCTGTAAAATGCGGTTCACGGCCTAGCCTTGCCGCCTTTGTTGTTATTCATGAGTGCCTTCCATTTTGACTGATCAAGTTACAGCGACCCCAGATAGCGGTATCCATAGTGGAGAAATCGATGCTATTTTTTCTGCCGATGGCAAGCTCGCTACTGCAGTCGCTAATTTCCGTCCTCGACAATCCCAAACTGATATGGCGCGCGCAATTGCGCAAGCAATTACAGAGCCTTCAACCTTATTAGCAGAAGCAGGTACCGGAACGGGTAAAACATTTGCTTATCTAGTGCCTGCTTTGCTGTGGGGCGGTAAAGTGATTATCTCCACCGGAACAAAAAATTTACAAGATCAGCTTTTTTTGCGTGATATTCCTGTTGTGCGCAAAGCCTTGAATGCACCGGTCACGGTGGCATTGCTAAAGGGACGGGCAAATTATCTTTGTCATTTTCATCTGGATCGCACCTTACAAAACGGCAGACTGACTGCACGTGAAGATGTGGGTTATTTGCGTGATATTTCACGCTTTATGAAAACCACCACCACAGGGGATAAAGCAGAATTAGCAAAGATTCCAGAAAACGCTTTGATTTGGAATTTAGTGACTTCCACACGTGATAACTGCTTAGGTGCAGAGTGCGCCAGTTATCAAGATTGTTTTGTAATGAAAGCGCGTAAAGAAGCACAGCAAGCAGATGTGGTGGTGGTGAATCATCATTTATTTTTTGCTGATGTAGCGTTAAAAGATACGGGCGTAGCAGAATTACTTCCTACAGCGAATACCGTCATCTTTGATGAAGCGCATCAATTACCTGACACAGCAACCTTATTTTTTGGTGAATCTATCTCCACTTCTCAAGTGCTAGAGTTGTGTCGAGATGTCCTAGCCGAAGGCTTAACGCATGCGCGTGATGGTGCCGATTGGGGCAAGGTTGCCACAGGAGTAGAAAAAGCAGCACGTGATTTGCGACTGACCTTTCCAGTCGAAGTTACGCGTTTGGCTGTGAATCAGTTAGCAGCGAGCAGTGAATTTTTCCCAGCGTTGGCACATTTGCGCGCCATGCTGCAGCAAATGCTTACAACACTAGCATCGCAAGCAGAACGTGCTGAAACCATAGAGCAATGTAGAGTGCGTGCAGTGGAAATCGAAAACCACTATGCAAATTGGAGTGCAGCGGCAAATCAAACTACAAAATCGAATGACGATGCAGAGTCTGCGAATGTTTTGTGGATAGAAGCATTTTCTTCCTCACTGCAGTTGCATCAAACTCCCTTGAGTATTGCGCCTATCTTTAGCAAACAACGTGAAGGTACGCCGCGTGCTTGGATATTTACGTCCGCTACTTTAGCTGTGAAAAATGATTTTAGTCATTACAGTAGTCAGCTAGGTTTATCGGAAGAAGTATCGATGTCATGGCCTAGTCCCTTTGACTATGCGAATCAAGCTTTGTTATATGTGCCCACTGATTTGCCAGTTCCAAATTCACCTGGTTATATTGATGCTGTGATTGATGCAGCTTTACCAGTGATAGAGGCGGCAGGTGGTAGAGCATTTTTATTGTGTACCACTTTGCGTGCTGTGAAACGTGCTGCTGAACGCTTAAGCGAGGAATTTAAAAAATGTGGGTGGGATTGGCCTTTGTTAGTGCAGGGTGAATTAGGTCGCACTGAATTACTTGATAGATTTCGTAGCGCTGGCAATGCAGTGTTAATAGGTAGTCAAAGTTTTTGGGAAGGCGTTGATGTACGCGGAGATGCTTTATCTGTGGTGATTATCGATAAGCTACCTTTTGCACCACCAGATGATCCTGTCTTAGCAGCGCGCATCGCAGAGATGGAAAAGCGTGGCATGAATGGTTTTATGCATCATCAATTACCGGAAGCGATAATTACCTTGAAACAGGGTGCAGGTCGATTAATACGCGATGAAACTGATCGTGGTGTGTTGATGATTTGCGATCCGCGTTTAATTTCTAAACCATACGGCAAACGCATTTGGCAAAGCCTGCCACCCTTTGCACGTAGTCGAGAATTAGGGTCGGTCATTAGTTTTTTGCAACGTGATCTAGGTAGCCAAACTGCGCCTAGCGACGAGTAGCAACTGTAAAAGGCATAGAAATTGTCTTAAATTGCATTGCTATTTCTGCATGCTAGGTAAGGTGAGAGATTTCATCAATCTGACATGAATCACTTGCTGTCCTCAGGTAAAATCTGCTTGAGTATATTTATTAAGTCTATGCCGCAGTGAGTCTGAGCACTCCATGCAAAATTTTTCACACATTAGGTGTCACGCGACCTCACTCTATGAAAATTTTAATTAGTAATGATGATGGCTACCTAGCTCCTGGAATTATTGCGCTAGCTGAGCAATTAGCCACGATTGCAGATATTGTTGTTGTTGCACCTGATAGCAATCGATCGGGATCGTCGAATTCACTCACCTTAGATCGACCCTTACGTGTTGTGCAATCGGCTAATGGGTTTTACTCCATAAATGGAACGCCTAGTGATTGCGTGCATATTGCATTGACAGGGATATTGACGGAGCGTCCTGATCTGGTGGTTTCAGGGATTAATCAAGGTCAGAATATGGGTGATGACACTTTATATTCAGGTACCGTTGCTGCAGCTACGGAAGGTTATTTATTTGGAATTCCAGCGATTGCATTTTCTCAAGTTGATCATCGTTGGGCACATCTAGATGCCGCAGCACGCGTTGCAAAAGATATCGTGCTGAGAAAATTCGAAGCATTACACAAGCCTTTTTTGTTGAATGTGAATATCCCCAATCTGCCGTATGAAAAATTGCAGCGAGTAGTTGCAACGCGCTTGGGTAAGCGTCATGAATCAGAGCCAGTGATTAAAACCCAAGATCCACATGGGAATGATATTTTCTGGATAGGACCTGTGGGTAAAGCTAAAGAAGCGAGTGCAGGTACTGATTTTCATGCAACTGCAGAAGGCTGTGTTTCAGTCACGCCGTTACAAATTGATTTGACACACGCTAGTCAGCTAGAAAGATTGCAACAGGTTTTATCATGAGTGATCAACCATCTGGCGCCAAGCCTAAGCGTTTTCCTTTGACGCTAGATGCGGTCACAGATAAAGCGACGCGCTCGCGCGCTACCGTTGCACCACGCTTCAATAGTACCCAGACTGCAGTAAAAAATGTGGCAGTACGTGCACCAGTGTTAGTGAAATCTTCACCACCCTCGGTAGTGAATACGACTACTGAAAAACCGATAGCGAATGTTGTCCGCACAGTTAAGCGTGATGAAAACATGACCCTCGTTTCTGAAGCAATTCGCAAAGCGATGGTTAAGCGTGTGCAGCAACAGGGTGTGCAAGACCCGCTGGTATTAGCTGCGATGGAAGCGGTACCACGTCATTATTTTTTAGAGCCAGGCCTTGCTAGTCAGGCTTATATCGATGCATCACTACCGATTGGTTATCACCAGACAATTTCACAACCTTATATTGTCGCGCGCATGATAGAGATTTTGCGTGAGCAGACCACAGGTAAATTAAATCGCGTATTAGAAATTGGCACTGGCTGTGGCTATCAAGCGGCAGTGTTGGCGCATGTGGCGAAGGATGTTTATTCCATCGAGCGTATCAAACCCCTACATGAATTAGCACGAAATAATTTGCGTCAATTACGTATACCAAATCTACGCTTACATTATGGCGATGGTATGCTAGGTTTTCCTCAGGTGGCGCCATTTGATGGCATCATTCTCGCAGCAGCAGGTCTGGAAGTGCCACAAGCTTTGTTAGATCAAATGGCAGTGGGAGGCAGATTGATCGCACCTATAGGAGAAAAAAATCAAGTGTTGAAATTAGTGCTGCGCACAGGTGTGTTTGAATGGAAAACCGAAACCCTGGAGACTTGTCACTTTGTGCCGCTGAAAGCCGGTACTCTAGGTTGAGCAGCATATTTTTATTGCGAGAAGCGAGTCTTAGTTTATGAAAAGAGCGACTATTTTTTTTGGCTTGTTGGTAGGTGCGACATGCATCTTGAGTGCTTGTGGTGGCTTGCCTAGTAATGCACCGATAGATGATCGTACTAATCCGATTAAATCAAAAAATCAAACGACAAAACCAGAAGCAGAAAAAGCTGATGGTGAACCAGTGATCATAGATAAACCTGGTTTTTATACCGTAAAAAAAGGTGACACCTTAAGTCGTATTTCTCAACAATTTAATCAACGTCTGTCTGACTTAGTCGACTGGAATAAATTAAGCGATCCAAATGCAATTAAAGCCGGACAGGTTTTGCGTATAGAACCTGAAGAGGGTGTTAGCGTTGCTCCTGCTGATTTGAATGCAGGCATACAAGTTAAACCTTTGAATGCGAATAGCGCTCCTGTACCGGCACAACCACCGGTCAATAAAAAAGGTCCACTAGGGAATAAGACGGTTTACTCAGAACAGGCAATGGCTGATTTGCAGCGAGGTGAGTCAGGTAGCTCTAATGCCAGTACCGCATCTAGTACCCCAACTAATGCAGCGCCGAATACTGCACCTAATGCTGCACCAACTTCCACACCAAGTAACGCACCTACGTCAGCAGCATCAAATAGTCCAACTACTACTAGTCCTTCGAAATTTATTTGGCCAACCAAAGGTTCAGTCATAAAAAATTTCGAAGCAAATAAAAAAGGGATTGATATCAGCGGACAAGCAGGCCAGTCCGTCGTAGCAGTTGGCGATGGCACTGTCTTATACGCAAACAATATGCGTGGTTATGGCAATCTAGTTATCATTGATCATGCAGATGGTGTTGTTTCCGCTTATGCGCATAATAAATCTCTGATGGTTAAGGAAGGTCAATCGGTGACCAAGGGTCAGCAAATTGCAGAGATGGGAAATACAGATAGTGATAACGTCAAACTGCATTTTGAAATGCGTCAGTTAGGTAAACCAGTTGATCCCGCTTCGCTTCTACCTGGACGTTAATTCTTTATCGCACTTACCCTTAGTGCTCGTTTTTTTAGTCTCATGAACACTCCGCATATTCAGTCACTACAAGATACGATCACCATTGAGTCCCTTGATATGGAGGGACGTGGTGTAGGACACTTAGATAATGAAGACGGTACACCGGGCAAAGTAATTTTTGTTGAAGCTGCATTGCCGGGTGAGATCGTTAAATTTAAATCCTTTCGCAAAAAATCTAAGTGGGAAGCAGCGCACATGACAGCATTGTTGCGTGAGTCTTCACTCAGAGTCAAAGCCAAGTGTGCATACTTTGGTGTGTGCGGTGGTTGCGCTATGCAGCATCTTGAGCCTTCTGCGCAAGTCGCTGCTAAGCAACGTGTATTAGAAGACAACTTGCGTTTCATCGGTAAGGTACAAGCTTCTACTTTGCTGCGCCCTATACATGGTCCGAATTGGGGTTATCGTTATCGAGCGCGACTCTCAGTGCGTTATGTCGTAAAAAAAAGCACGGTCTTGATAGGCTTTCATGAAAAGAAATCCGGCTTCATTGCTGATATGAAGTCTTGCGAAATTTTGCCGCCTAGTGTGTCGGCCATGCTGATGCCCATGCGTGCAATGATTGCAGCATTGAGTATTCGTGATCAGTTGCCGCAAATCGAATTAGCTTTGGGCGATGGACCGAATGGCAAAGTCATCGTCATGGTGCTTAGAGTGATGGCAGCACCGAATGAAGAAGATAAAGCTTTGTTGATGGCATTTGCAGATCAGTGGGGTGTGCAATGGTGGTTGCAATCTAAAGGACCTGATACTGCGGTACCGTTTTATCCGAATACACATCCTTTGCATTACACCTTGCCCGAATTTGGCATTAGCATGCCTTTTAAGCCGACTGATTTTACGCAAGTAAATCATCAAATCAATCGTGTGTTGGTTGCTCGTGCTTTACGTTTGCTCGATGTGCAACCCACTGACAGAGTGGCAGATTTATTTTGTGGCTTAGGTAATTTCACATTACCTTTGGCAACCTTGGCAAAAGAAGTGATCGGTATAGAAGGTAGTGATGCGCTGACAGAAAGAGCAATGGCAAATGCTCGTCATAATCAGTTAGAAGCTAAAACACAATTCTTTAGCCGTAATTTATTTACTTTCACATTGGAAGATTTACGTGCGCTGAAAAAATTTGATCGCATGCTGATTGATCCACCACGTGAAGGTGCGATGGAAGTATGTAATGCCATAGCAAGCCTGATGCAGCTAGAGCCCAATCAGTGCCCTAGTCGTATTGTGTATGTCTCTTGTAATCCTGCTACGCTGGCACGTGATGCCGGCATACTGGTGGAAGCGGGCTATGTGTTATCACAAGCGGGTGTCATCAACATGTTTCCCCACACTGCACATGTAGAGTCGATTGCGGTGTTCGATAGAGCCAGTTGAAGAATAAAAAATGCCGGCTGAATAGCCGGCATTTTAGTGGACTGACAACTTAGACAAATTAGTCTTTGTCGCCGCCAACGATGCCTAGAATCGATAACAGATTCACAAACACGTTATATAAATCCAAGTAGATAGAAAGTGTGGCGGTAATGTAGTTGGTTTCGCCACCGTTGATGATGCGTTGA
>JBEDCU010000146.1:0-6106 GCA_041176585.1 Pseudomonadota bacterium | reverse complement strand
ACGTTCACGTAACAGACCACGCAAGCGAGCTATCAAGGCGGATGGTTGTATCACCAAATCTTGCAACTTACGTTGTTGTTTAGCTTGCACCGAACCGGTCGCACGAATATTTATAGATAACGACCATGCTTCCACATCAAATCCATAGGGATTTGCATTGCCATGCGGTCGTTTCAATCGCGTCCTAAACTGCCAACGTTCACCAGCACGAACCACAGTGAGTTGCTCACTACGTGACTGATAGAGATAAAGCATGATGCGTTCAGGAATACGAACTGACTTACCATCCAACAAAGTAGCCTGCTCTACCTGAAACTGAAATCGCACACCATAACTAGCTGGATCAGGTAAGCCCGTTACCACGCCAGTCAATAACAACTCTTTGCCTTCCAGTGAAGGTGATAAAGCTTGTTGCAATCGCCATTCAGCACAACCTGCTGCCCACGTGAAAGCTGCAGTCACAGCGATTAAAAAAATCAGCGCGATACGTAATCGCTGATACCATCGCAGTGCTAAATAAGAGAGAACGAGAAAAGCAAACAACAAGGCATAGCCGATATGCGTAGGTAGAGTTGCTTGCAGTTGTAGCAAGCACAGCCCGAGTAACCAACCCAGCGCAAAGATGCGCACTTACTGCATAAGTAGGCTACCAAGGCGAGGCAAAACACGCGCTACATTGTCAGTGGTCTGACGCGCAAGATGTGCCAAAGACTGACCGCGCAGCTCGGCCAGTACCGCTGCAATTTTAGGAAGCTGCGCCGGCGTATTGCGAGCCGGATGCAACCATGAAGGAGAAATATCAGGAGAGTCGGTTTCAAGCACAATCAATTCTTCTGGCAAAGTGCTAGCGAGTCGTCGAATTTGCAATGCACGCGTAAACGTCATCGCTCCGCCAAAACCTAAAGCAAAGCCTAAACGACCAAAGTTTTCAGCTTGCTGCACACTACCATTGAATGCATGCACAATACCACTCACAACGGGGATACGACGCAAATATTTTAAGACGATATCTTGTGATCGACGCACATGCACGATCACTGGCAAATTAAAATCACACGCTATTTTTAATTGTTCAGAATAAAAATATTCTTGTTTAGTGCGCATTGCTGGCTCACATAAACTAGGCACAAAAAAATCTAAACCTATTTCGCCAATTGCAATAAATTTTTTATCGTTTAATGCTTGAGCAACAGTACCTCGCAATACAGATAAATCTTCATCAAGAGCTTGAGGCACATACAGTGGATGTATCCCCAATGCATAAACACAACCAGAATTTTCTGCAGCAAGGTCTGCCACTGTCTTGAAATTTGCACGTTCAACCGCTGGAACGACTATCCACTTCACATCCGCTGCTCTTGCCTGTTCTGCGATGACATTGCTAGCACCATCATATTCAGCCGCATCAAGATGACAATGACTGTCTATCCACATACACTTATCGTGACTCAGCCACTAAACCATCTTCAGACAAACGTAAAACACGATCACAACGCGTAGCGAGTTCACTATCATGCGTGACGATAATGAAAGCGGTACCTAAAGTCTGCGCCAACTCCAACATAAGATCAAAAACCTGATGCGCAGTTTGTCTATCTAAATTTCCAGTTGGCTCATCCGCTAATACACAAGCAGGATTAGTGACTAGCGCACGCGCTAAGGCAACACGTTGTCGTTCACCACCTGATAATTCACCGGGCACATGCGTTAGTCGTGCTGCAAGACCTACTTTGGTTAAGATTATTTCAG
Organism: Pseudomonadota bacterium; assembly: GCA_041176585.1. Classification (GTDB taxonomy): domain Bacteria; phylum Pseudomonadota; class Gammaproteobacteria; order Burkholderiales; family Burkholderiaceae_D; genus Pernthalerella. The sequence goes on along the minus strand of JBEDCU010000146.1, from coordinate 4,357 downwards.
CTTGTTCTCTAGCAGCTTGTTGCGTCATACGACGTATCAACAAAGGCATAGCCACATTATCAAGTGCAGAAAACTCAGGAAGTAAATGATGAAACTGATACACAAAACCTAAAGAACGATTACGCAACTCACCTCGTTTCGTTTCATTTAAGCTTGCCATGTCTTGACCTAGCAAAGACACACTGCCTGTTGTGGGTAAATCTAAGCCACCTAATAAATGCAACAAAGTCGATTTACCAGAACCTGACACACCCACAATGGCACAACGCTCGCCTTGCGCCACACTCAGATTGATTTTGTCGAGCACGACTAATTGATGCTCACCTTGCGCATAAGTTTTACCGAGCTCATGGCAAGACAAAACAGGTGACATCGTTGGATTCATTTCTTGATTCATTTCTAGATTCATCGCTGTGCTCATTCATACCTCAATGCTTCTGCAGGGCGAACACGTGCTGCACGCCAGCTAGGATATAAAGTCGCAAAAAAAGCTAACACTACCGCCACACCCGCAATACGTCCCACATCAGGCCAACGCAAATCGGAAGGCAAAGCACTAATAAGATAAATATCACGTGGTAAAAACTGTACCCCAAATAATGATTCAATAAAGGGCACTATCACATCCACATTCAATGCCACAAGCACGCCACCAGAGACACCAATAAACGTACCTAATAAACCTACTAACGCGCCTTGAATCATAAAGATTTTCATAATCGATCCAGGTGATGCACCCAGAGTACGTAAGATCGCAATATCTGCTTGTTTATCTGTCACCGTCATGACTAAGGTAGAAACTAAATTAAACGCTGCCACCGCTATGATCAACGCAAGAATAATAAACATCATGCGTTTCTCGGTTTGTACCGCAGCAAACCAGTTACGATTTTGTTTAGACCAATCACGTATATAAAAATTACCCTCTAAGGTTTGGCTAAGTTCACGCGCCACCTCTGGGGCTTGTTGCATATCTTCTATTTTTAAACGTAAACCTGTTGGACCACTTTGACGAAACATTTTTTCGCCATCTTCTAAATGTATGAAAGCTAGGGAAGAGTCATATTCATAATGTCCGGCTTCAAACACACCCACCACCGTGAATTGTTTTAAACGCGGTAATACACCTGCTGGTGTGACTTGTCCTTGCGGTGCAATCATAGTGAGTTTATTTCCCACTCGTAGACCTAAACTACGTGCCAGCTCACCACCTATCACCACATTGAATTCACCCGAGCGCAAAGCTTGCAAACTGCCGCGCTTAACTTGGGTAGCAACATCTGAAACTTTGCCTTCCTCTTGCGGCAAAATCCCTCGTACTAAGACACCACGCAAATTATCGTCATACGCCACCATCGCTTGCGCTTCTACATAAGGTGCAGCACCACGCACTTGTTTGTTTTTCATGACCTCTGTTGCTGTCAGTTGCCAATTAGGCAGCGAGCCTGATGCATCAAACACTTCAATATGCGCTAGCACAGACAACATACGATCGCGTACTTCTTTTTGAAATCCATTCATCACCGATAGCACCACGATGAGTGCAGCAACACCCAGTGCTATGCCAGCCATGGAAATGAGAGAAATAAAGGAAATAAAGCTATTCCGTGCACTACGCTTACCCGCACGGGTATAGCGCAATCCTATGGTCCACTCGAAGGGAAGGTTTTTAAACAAGGCCAACAAACACTCCAAATAATGAGCAAAAACTAATCAAAAACCTTTTCTGGATAATGCGTGAGCACTCAGGCTTAAAATTCAGAAAACCGCTTTAACCTAAGCTTAATAAACACAATCTACCGCAGACTAGGCGGCAGTTTGCCATACAATCGCGCCATGACAAATCTGGACATCATTCTCCCCTTTGCCTTTCCCCCTGCTGAGCATGCAAAAGATCTGCTCGCTGCCTTACAAGCCTCGGGACTGGCCAGCCTGCTTGCCAAGGCAAGCTTACAGCAGCATCACGACAGCGCGCCCTTTAATCCCGCTCTGCCGCATGAATGCTGGCTGTCTCAGGATGAAGAAAATAGCCCTCCAGTCGCGCATTTGCTGATGCAAAAGCTTGGGCTTACGACACAAGAAGGCCATTGGTTTGTGATGCAACCTGCTAATTTGCATATCGCGCGCGACCATTTAGTTTTAACAGATTGCCGTGATCTTCAACTCACTGAGAATGAATCACGCGAATTGTTTGCCCTAGCCAAACCGCTTCTGACAGAATCAGGAATGACATTGGAATATGGTCATCCCAACATGTGGTTCTTACGTGCAGATCACGGGCAAACACTGCGCACTTGCACTCCTGATGTTGTATGCGGTCATAACATTGATGTATGGCTGCCACGTGGAGAAGGCGAACGAGAGTGGCGCAAAATACAAAATGAATTACAAATGCTCTGGCATACCAATTCTATCAATGAAAAACGTGAAGCAGAAGGCAAACCACGCATCAATACAGTGTGGTTATGGGGCGGTGCATCACACATGCAAACAGCATCTGCAGGATGTGGTATTTTGGTTCATAGCCTGCTTCAACAAAATCAACCACAGCATCAGCGCACAAAAAAAAGTTTTGCTGATTTTCAAACAGCACAACTAGATCAAGCAGAAACACAGACCGTGTTACTTGATCAACTCATTCCTTCAGCACTGCATGCCGACTGGGCAAGTTGGCTCTCTGCCTACGCAGAACTGGATCAAACATGGTTTGCACCACTTGCCACTGGTCTTCGTGAAGGACAGATAAATAAAATATCTTTGTACCTCTCTGATACGGATCGCTTACAGCATTGGCAGATCACTGCGCTCTCTATGCGAAAATTCTGGGTTAAAGATTCACTCAAACGTCTCGCACCATGACACGTCTCGCTGTTCGTCCCTATTCTGCTCGACAAGCTGCAATGCTGAGCCAACAAGGATTGCATCCGGTACTAGCACGCTTACTTGTCGCACGTGGACTCAATGATATAAAAGAACTCTCAACGGGGTTAGATGCTTTAATTCCACCGCAAGCGTTGCTACAGGTTGGTGACGCTGCCATGTTTCTCGCAGATGCAATTGAAGCTGAACAAAAACTACTTGTGGTTGCTGACTATGATTGTGATGGAGCTACTGCTTGTGCTGTTGCAGTGCGCGGCTTACGCAGCATGGGCGCACAAGTGGATTATCTGGTACCGAATCGATTTGAATATGGTTACGGTCTAACACCAGAAATCGTGGCACTCGCTGTAGAAACTAAATCCCCCGACATCATCATCACCGTGGATAACGGTATTGCAAGTGTTGAAGGCGTTGCAGCAGCGCAGGAATTAGGGATTGATGTCGTCGTAACCGATCATCACTTACCCGGCGATCACTTACCTGCAGCAGCCGTCATCGTTAATCCCAATCAACCACACTGCAACTTCCCGAGTAAAAATCTAGCAGGTGTCGGTGTGATGTTTTATGTGTTGATGGCATTACGCGCAGAGCTGCGTTTACGTGGCCATTTTGAAGCACAAAATCAACCTCGACTCGACAAGCTGTTGGATCTTGTTGCGCTAGGCACCTTTGCTGATGTGGTCAAGCTTGATGCGAATAACCGCGTTTTAGTAGCCCAGGGTTTGCAACGTATTCGCACTGGTCATGCGTGTGCAGGTATTAACGCTTTATTTCGCGTCGCAGGTAAAGAAACGCGGCAAGTCAAAGCTATCGATCTTGGCTTCACAGTTGGCCCACGTTTAAATGCAGCAGGTAGATTAGCGGATATGTCACTAGGCATAGAATGTTTACTAACCGATGATCTAGCACGTGCAGCAGAAATAGCTAGTCAGCTCGATAACATTAATCGAGAGCGACGTGCTATCGAAAATGATATGCAAGAAGCAGCGATGCAAACTCTTGAAAACATCAACCCTCAATCCAGTGCCACGCTATGTTTATTTAACGAGCTATGGCATCAAGGTGTGATTGGTATTGTCGCTTCACGTTTAAAAGAAAAATATTTTCGTCCTACCATTACCTTTGCACCTGCAGGCAATGGAATGATTAAGGGATCGGGGCGATCCATACCCGGCTTTCATTTACGGGATGCTTTAGATTTAGTTTCAAAACGTGCACCCCATCTCATCGATAAATTCGGTGGCCATGCGATGGCAGCGGGACTGTCTTTACAAGAAAAAGATTTTGAAGAATTCTTAACCACTTTTGAACAGGTTGGTAAAGAGTGGTTAACATCGAGCCAACTTGAGCATGTTTTAGAAACTGATGGTGAGCTAGAAATTAGCGATTTCAACTTAGATTTTATTTCCTTGTTAGAAACGCAGGTTTGGGGACAAGGATTTGCACCACCTGTATTTAATGATCAATTCCAAGTATT
>JBEDCU010000145.1:0-4703 GCA_041176585.1 Pseudomonadota bacterium | reverse complement strand
CACTTAATAGTTTTGGTAAATTTTTTTAGTTCTCAAGACGTCACTTATTCATCAAACATACCGCCCTTTTAGGGCGGTTTTTTTATTCTCAACACATTGCCATTCTTATAAAGCTACTGGGTTATCATGTTGTGCGATAATCTATTAGCAGCTAATTTTATTAGCTGTTGCTAGGGGTCCCGCTAGTGAAGTAGGCAAGCGGGTGAGAAATACCCTCAACCTGATCTGGATAATGCCAGCGTAGGGAAGCAGCCAGGATGTGCGCTCCGCATTCCGTGCTCTCTCGCTGTTTGAGCAAAGGAAGCACATGAACGCCAATCCACAATTTCTGGCCGCGACTGCGACTGTCGATGAGGCTGCAATTCAGCCTTTACCAAACTCCCGAAAAATTTATATACAAGGTTCACGCCCTGATTTGCGTGTGCCTATGCGTGAAGTCAGTCAAAGCGACACGCCTGCTTCCTTTGGCGCAGAGAAAAATCCACCTGTGTATGTGTATGACACCTCAGGTCCTTACACCGACCCTGCAGTCAAAATAGATATTCGTTCAGGCTTAGCAGCTTTGCGTGCAGCATGGATAGCCGAGCGTAATGACACAGAAGAATTAGCTGGACCTACATCAGCTTATGGCATTGAACGCTTAAATGATCCTAAGCTTGCTGAATTGCGTTTTAATTTACATCGCAAACCGCGTCGCGCGATTGATGGAAAAAATGTCACGCAAATGCATTATGCAAAAAAAGGCATCATCACACCGGAGATGGAATACATCGCTATCCGTGAAAACTTGCAACGCGAACAATATATAGAAGAGTTAAAAAAATCTGGACCGAACGGAAACAAACTTGCTGAGTTAATGGGACGTCAGCATCCAGGTCAATCATTTGGTGCATCAATTCCTGCACTGATCACACCTGAATTCGTACGTAGTGAAATTGCACGTGGACGTGCTGTTATGCCAGTGAATATTAATCATCCAGAAAGCGAACCTATGATCATAGGTCGTAATTTTCTGGTGAAGATTAATGCCAATATAGGTAATTCAGCAGTCACATCATCGATTGGTGAAGAAGTAGAAAAAATGACATGGTCTATCCGTTGGGGTGGCGACACCGTGATGGATCTGTCGACTGGTAAACACATTCATGAAACACGTGAGTGGATCATTCGTAATTCACCGGTGCCTATAGGCACTGTGCCCATCTATCAGGCTTTAGAAAAAGTGAATGGTAAAGCCGAAGATCTTACGTGGGAAATTTTCCGAGACACTTTAATTGAACAAGCAGAGCAAGGTGTGGATTACTTCACCATCCATGCTGGTGTGTTGTTGCGCTATGTACCACTCACAGCAAAACGCATGACGGGTATTGTGTCGCGTGGTGGTTCCATCATGGCGAAGTGGTGTTTAGCACATCATAAAGAATCATTTTTATATGAGCACTTTGAAGACATCTGCGAGATCATGAAAGCCTATGACGTGTGTTTCTCACTCGGTGATGGTTTACGTCCTGGTTCTATTTATGACGCGAATGATGAAGCTCAATTAGGTGAATTAAAAACACTGGGCGAGCTCACACAAATCGCTTGGAAGCATGATGTGCAGGTCATGATAGAAGGCCCTGGTCATGTGCCTATGCAAATGATTAAAGAAAACATGGATTTGCAACTCGAGCAATGTCATGAAGCGCCGTTCTATACCTTGGGGCCTCTCACCACTGATATCGCACCTGGCTATGATCACATCACCTCAGGCATAGGCGCTGCACAAATCGGTTGGTATGGTACTGCGATGCTGTGTTACGTGACACCGAAAGAGCATTTAGGTTTGCCCAACAAAGTGGATGTGAAAGACGGCATCATCACTTATAAAATTGCAGCCCATGCTGCTGATTTAGCCAAGGGTCATCCAGGCGCGCAAATTCGTGACAATGCTTTATCTAAAGCGCGTTTTGAATTCCGTTGGGCTGATCAATTCAATTTGGGTTTAGATCCGGATAAAGCACGAGAGTTTCATGATGAAACCTTGCCTAAAGATTCCGCTAAGGTGGCGCACTTTTGCTCCATGTGTGGTCCGCATTTCTGTTCTATGAAAATCACACAAGAAGTACGTGACTATGCAGCGCAACAAGGCATTAGTGAAATCGCTGCCTTAAAACAAGGCATGGAAGTCAAAGCAGTGGAGTTTGTTAAAAACGGCGCTGAAATTTATCGCAAACAGTAATGATTGCCATCGAACTCAATGGACAGCCACATCACGTGGCGCCTCACCAGAATGTGCAGGACTTAATTGATGCACTGTCACTGACCAATCAAGCATTGGCTGTGGCAGTGGATCGATCAGTCGTGCCACGTTCAAAATGGACAGAGGTGAGATTCGTTGGTGGTGAAAAAGTTGATATCGTCAAAGCCATAGGCGGCGGTTGATGTTTGCACACATAAAAGCATAAGGAAGAAGTATGCAGCGCAATGATCAGGCAGCAAGTGAAGGTCTCACCATAGCGGGTATTACGTATGGTTCACGTTTATTGGTGGGTAGTGGTAAATACAAAGATTTAGAAGAAACACGTTTAGCAACTGAAGCCAGTGGTGCCAACATTATTACTGTTGCGATTCGTCGTGTGAACATAGGTCAAGATCCGAATGCACCTAATTTATTAGATGCTGTACCGCCATCCAAATACACAATCTTGCCTAACACAGCAGGTTGTTATAACGCTAAAGATGCGGTCTATACCTTGCAACTCGCACGTGAATTATTAAACGGTCATAAGCTAGTTAAATTAGAAGTCTTGGGAGATGAAAAAACTTTGTTTCCGAATATGCCTGAGACATTAAAAGCAGCTGAAACTTTAGTGCAAGATGGTTTTGATGTGATGGTGTATTGCAGTGATGATCCGATTCAAGCCAAGATGTTAGAAGAGATAGGTTGTTGCGCAGTGATGCCACTTGCTTCATTAATTGGTTCAGGTATGGGCATTTTAAATCCTTGGAATCTTTCACTCATTATTGATCAAGCCAAAGTGCCTGTATTAGTCGATGCAGGTGTAGGCACGGCATCAGACGCTGCGATTGCTATGGAATTGGGTTGTGATGGCGTGTTAATGAATACAGCGATTGCAGGTGCAAAAGATCCTATACGCATGGCATATGCCATGAAGCTAGCGATTGAAGCAGGACGTGAAGCATTTTTAGCAGGACGCATACCGAGAAAATTTGCAGCATCACCATCCTCGCCTATGGCAGGTCGCGTTGCATGAAGCATGGCATGACGCTTAATGCGTCATCTTCTATGACGCGTTCCTGCGTGTTGGTATTTGCAGGGTTAGATCCTAGTGGTGGTGCAGGGTTACAAGCAGATAGTCAGGCAATCGCTGCCATGGGTGCGCATGCATTACCTATCGTCACCACACTCACTGTGCAAGATAATGATCGCGTCTATGGCATCACGCCGGTTGATCCGCACATTGTGCAGCAACAAATAGCAGCGTTGATAAATAAAATCGATATCGCAGCAATAAAAATTGGAATTGTAGGAAGTGCAGCAATTGCAGAGTTAATCGCTTCATGTATCAACACACTACGACAAAACAACCCGCAACTGCCTGTGGTGCTTGATCCTGTGTTAGCAAGTGGGCATGGTGATGACTTAACGCGCGAAGATGCAATTCAAATCATTGCGCCTCTCAGAAAACTAGCTACCCTGATCACACCTAATACATTAGAAGCGCATAAGCTCACACACAAGCTCAATGAGCAACACACATCAGAAATACAATCAATTGAGCAGCAAGCAGATTTGCTCATGCAAGACTCACCACATGTGCTCATCAAAGGTGGTCATGCCCAAGATGAAAATGTGATTAATCGTTGGTTTAGTCAAGAGCAGCAACGTAGTTGGTCATGGCCTAGGCTGCAAGGTGAATTCCATGGCTCAGGTTGTACGCTCGCTTCAGCAATTGCAGCAGGCTTAGCGCAAGGCTGGAGTATGGAAACGTCCTTAGATAAAGCGCAGACATATACACAGCAAGCTTTGGAATCAGCCTTTGCGATATCAGCAGGCCAGTTAATACCTCAGCGCACACACTCGGAGTAAGTATGAAAGGTTTATATCTCGTCACACCCGATTGGGATGATACAGATGCATTAATCAAAGCAACTGAGATTGCCTTAGCAGTGGGCGTTGACTTGCTACAGTACAGACATAAGACTGCAAATGGTGAGCTTAGGTTAGAGCAAGCGAGCGCATTATTAAAACTATGCCGTCAACATAATGTGCCGTTTATCGTCAATGACCATATTGATTTATGTATTGAGCTCGATGCCGATGGCATACATGTAGGTGGGACAGATGCATCGGTGGCAGTTGTTCGTACATTAATAGGTAAAGATAAAATACTTGGCGCTTCTTGCTATGGTGATTTTGCGTTAGCAGAGCAGGCGCAAATCGCAGGTGCGAGTTATGTTGCATTTGGTGGATTTTATCCGTCGCGTGTCAAGAAATATGAGGTCAGTACGCCGGCTTCTATCGTAAGTAAAGCGAAATCCCAACTAACATTACCAGTCTGTGTGATAGGCGGCATGACGCCAGACAATGCCAAGCCTTTAGTAAAAGAAGGTGCGGATATGGTGGCAGCAATTAGCAGTGTTTATAGTGCAGATGACATTGCTACAGCAGTGAGAGAGTTTGCAGCGCTTTTTTAAAA
>JBEDCU010000144.1:0-10639 GCA_041176585.1 Pseudomonadota bacterium | reverse complement strand
GAAAAAATAGCGTACAGCGACCAACTATTAAGTTGATGGACTTTGATGCCATGCGTTCAAAGATAAAATTCTAAGTATTGGGGTGGTACGAATGCATTAAATTTGTATTCTTTTTGATAATTTTCTAGCTATGTCAGTTCTTGGTGTCGTGACAGAGTGTGGCATTTGGCGCTGTACTACTTAAATCACGTAATACAGATGCCTTTATTGTTTTGGTGCGGGTTTGCTCTAAAATAGATCTTTCATGACGAATTAATGACTGACCTCTTTACTATCGTTTCAACATACAAATCCCCTTGCTTATGGCTAAAAAAAATACACCTGACTCAGTGAGCGCTTCTTTTGAAGAAGCGATGGCTGAACTCGACCAACTCGTTGCAAAAATGGAGGCAGGTGAATTAGCGCTGGAAGCTTCGGTTGCTGCTTATAAGCGCGGTGCAGAATTAGTGAAATATTGTGCAGCGCAACTTGAGCAAGTCGAGCGACAAGTTAAAGTATTAGAAGGTGACATGCTCAAACCTTTGGCTGATGAATACCAAGAGGAAGAAGAATGAGTAGTGATTTCTCAGCATGGCAACGTGCTGTGCAAGCTCAGATGGAGCAAACGCTCAAGAATTTTTTGCCGTCACTTGAGCAAGAGCCCAAAGTTCTGCATGAAGCAATGCATTACGCTGTGTTAGGTGGTGGTAAACGTGTACGTCCTTTATTAGTCTATGCAGCAGGCGAATTATTTGAGGCAGATGAAGATGCTATGGCGCGTGCCGCTGCAGCAGTAGAAATGATTCATGCATATTCATTGGTTCACGATGATATGCCTTGCATGGATGATGATGATTTACGCAGAGGCAAAGCGACTGTTCATAAAAAATATGCTGAAGCCACAGCCTTATTAGTGGGTGATGCCTTACAGTCGCAGGCTTTTTTATTATTAGCAGAAGGTTCTTTAGAGGCCTCGCGTAAAGTAGCGATGCTGAGCCGCTTAGCGCAAGCAGCTGGTTCATACGGTATGTGTGGTGGACAGGCGATTGATTGTGCTGCAGTTGGACATGCTTTGTCCCTGCAAGAGTTGGAGCACATGCATAAACTGAAAACGGGTGCCTTGTTAGAGGCGGCAGTGTTGTTAGGTGCTTGGGCGGGTAAAACGCTGTTGGCGGCGGAGTCACTCGCCTTACATGCTTACTCGCAAGCGATAGGACTGGCTTTTCAAGTGGTGGATGATATTTTAGATGCAACCGCAGACTCTGCAACCCTAGGAAAAACAGCGGGGAAAGATGCAGCGCATAATAAGCCTACGTATGTATCTTTGTTAGGTTTGGACGCCTCACTTGCTCTGGCAGAAAAATTACGGCAGGATGCCCATGTTGCACTACTTCCATTTGGCGATGGTGCAACGCGATTACGTGAACTTGCGGATCTCATCGTACAACGCAAGGCTTGAGATAAATAATGAAATATTTAAAAAAAATAAACGAACCCGCAGATTTGCGTAAATTAACGCGAGCAGAACTGCCTGTAGTAGCAGATGAGTTGCGTAATTATTTACTCGAATCTGTTTCGCAAACAGGTGGTCATCTTTCTTCTAACTTAGGTACGGTTGAACTTACGGTTGCTTTGCACTATGTGTTCAACACACCTGAAGATAGATTGGTTTGGGATGTGGGTCATCAAACCTATCCACATAAGATACTGACCGGTAGACGTGATCGTATGTCCACCTTGCGTCAGCAAGATGGCTTATCTGGTTTTCCACGTCGTTCTGAAAGTCCCTACGATACCTTTGGTACAGCCCATTCTTCTACCTCGATATCAGCTGCATTAGGTATGGCATTGGCAGCGCGCACTAAAGGTGAGAAGCGTCATTCGGTTGCCATTATTGGTGATGGTGCGATGACAGCTGGTATGGTGTTTGAAGCATTAAATAATGCGGGCATCTACGAAGACATTAATTTATTAGTTGTATTGAACGATAACGATATGTCGATTTCACCACCGGTTGGTGCATTGAATCGTTATCTTGCACGTCTGATGTCAGGTAAGTTTTATGCAGCAGCTAAGCACATGGGTAAATCCATGCTGCCACCTTCTATGCGTGAATTTGCTAAGCGTTTTGAAGAGCATGCTAAAGGCATGTTGGTGCCTGCTACCTTGTTTGAAGAATTTGGTTTGAATTACATAGGTCCCATTGATGGTCATGATCTTGAATCATTAATTCCAACATTACAAAATCTTAAAAATTTAAGTGGCCCACAATTTTTACATGTGGTGACGAAAAAAGGACAAGGCTATAAATTAGCGGAAGCGGATCCTATTCTTTATCACGGCCCAGGTAAATTTAATCCTAGCGAGGGTATCAAGCCTGCCGCGAGTAAAACTACATATACACAAATCTTTGGTGAGTGGTTATGTGACACCGCTTTAGAAGACGGCAAATTAGTCGGCATTACACCTGCTATGCGTGAAGGTTCAGGCATGGTGCGGTTTGAAAAATATTTCCCTAATCGTTATTACGATGTCGGCATCGCTGAACAACATGCAGTGACTTTTGCAGCAGGTTTGGCTTGTGAAGGTTTAAAGCCTGTTGTAGCAATTTATTCCACATTTTTACAGCGCGCCTATGATCAATTAATTCATGATGTCGCCTTACAAAATCTCGATGTGACCTTTGCATTAGATCGCGCTGGTTTAGTGGGCGCTGATGGCGCAACGCATGCAGGTAACTATGATATGGCTTACTTGCGTTGCATTCCGAATATGGTGGTGATGGCACCTAGCGATGAAAATGAATGCAGACAGATGTTGACCACTGCTTATCAATATCCAGGGCCAGCTGCAGTGCGTTATCCTCGTGGTGCAGGTATAGGTGCTAAAGTAGATAAAGATGTTAAGGCATGTGAAATCGGTAAAGGTGTATTACTCAAACAAGGTCAAAAAGTAGCCATCCTTGCCTTTGGTTCTATGTTGGCGCCAGCATTAAAAGCAGCAGAAGAATTACATGCTAGCGTTGCAAATATGCGTTTTGTAAAACCCCTTGATACAGCTTTAGTTGAACAGCTAGCGCAGTCACATGATTTAATTGTCACCATAGAAGAGGGTGCAATTATGGGTGGAGCGGGATCTGCTGTGGCAGAAGCGCTTGCTGCTGCAGGTATCGTTAAACCTATCTTGCAATTAGGTTTGCCAGATAAGTTTATTGATCATGGTGAAATACCGAGTTTGCTTGCTCAATGTGGATTAGATGCAGCGGGTATTGTCACGTCAGTCAAAGCACGTTTGCAGCAATTAGAAAAATAATGCTTATTGCGAAATAAAAACGGCGCCTAAAATTTTAGGCGCCGTTTTTTTGCTTACTTACTTATTTATTTACTTAATTAACCTACGCGGCGATCTCGTCCTTTTTGCCACATCACATCAGTGCCGCCAGCAAAACGATTTAAGACACGTGCAATAACAAACAGCAAATCAGATAAACGATTCACATATTGTCGTGGTTGAGGATGCAACATCTCTACTAAGCCTAAAGCAACGATGGCACGTTCAGCACGGCGACAAACCGTTCTACAGATATGCGCTTGCGATGCAGCGCGGGAACCTGCAGGCAAAATAAATTCAGCTAGTACAGGTAAGGTGCTGTTGTATTTGGCCAGTAAATTATCGAGTCGTAGTACATGCTCATCTGTGAGCAATGAAAATCCAGGGATACAGATCTCACCACCTAAATCAAATAAATCATGTTGAATCGTGATTAACTCTTCACGCAATGCGTCGGGCATGTCTTCACATAACAGTAAGCCTAAATGTGAATTTAGTTCATCCACATCGCCCATGGCTTGTACGCGCAAGGCATCTTTGGTGGTGCGGCTTCCATCGCCTAGTCCGGTGGTGCCATCGTCACCCGTGCGCGTCGCAATTTTTGTCAGTCTGGTTGCCATTCCCTATTCACCTTCACAGTTAGATCGGGCAGAGAATACGGGAAAATAGTGAAATTCGCTCGATTAATCCTTGTAACCTGCATCACTGACAGATTATCTTGGCTGTGAAGGGTAAAATACTACCCCCTGAGGAGAATTGTTTATGAACCATCCATCACAACTGACAGAGTTGCGACGCCCATTACCCGATGCTTTTTTGGCATCATTGCGTGAGCTATTTGGTGATCGTTTATCTACTTCACAGGCGATGCGTGAGCATCATGGTCGCGATGAATCGTCTTTCGATCCTATGCTGCCCGATGCAGTGGTGTTTGCTCATACGACAGAAGAAGTTGCTGCTGCTGTAGCGCTATGCAACCAACATAAAGTGCCGGTCATTCCTTATGGCACCGGTACTTCTTTAGAAGGACACATACTTGCTTTGTCTGGTGGCTTGTCTATCGATTTATTACAAATGAATCAAGTCATTGCCGTGCATGCGCAAGACTTAACAGTGACCGTGCAGCCGGGTGTAACGCGCAAACAATTAAACGTTGAGATTAAAGATACAGGATTATTCTTTCCGATTGATCCAGGTGCCGATGCATCATTAGGTGGAATGGCAGCGACTCGTGCTTCAGGGACAAATGCAGTGCGTTACGGCACCATGCGTGAAAATGTTTTAGGTCTGACTGTGGTCACTGCAGAAGGCAAAGTGATTAAGACCGGCACGCGTGCAAAAAAATCTTCAGCGGGTTATGACCTCACACGTTTGTTTGTAGGTAGTGAGGGCACACTAGGCATCATTACTGAAGTGACGTTAAAGCTTTATCCGCAGCCGGAATCAATTTCTGCAGCAGTCTGTTCATTCAATGATATTGCAAGTGCAGTCAATACGGTGATAGTGACCATGCAAATGGGTGTGCCTGTCGCACGGGTGGAATTCTTAGATGAGAATGGTGTGAAAGCGATTAATAAGCATGACAAATTAACGCTGCCAGAAAAACCACTCTTGTTATTTGAATTTCATGGCAGTGAAAATAGTGTGAAAGAACAAGCAGAAATTGTGCAAGAGATCGCAAAAGATCATGGTGCGATAGGCTTTGAATGGGCCACGCGCCCAGAGGATAGGTCTCGTTTATGGCAAGCACGACATAATGCGTATTTCGCACTCTTACAATTGCGTCCAGGTTGTCGTGCAATCTCCACCGATTGCTGTGTGCCGATTTCACATTTAGCAGAAATTTTATTAGCAACCAAAGCCGACTGCGAACAACAGCAGTTAACGCATTCCATTATTGGTCACGTTGGTGATGGTAATTTTCATGTGCAGATGATGGTGGATCCCAATGATCCTGCTGATATCGCACGTGCAGAAGGTGTGAATGCCAGAATGGTAGAACGAGCCATTGCGATGGATGGTACGTGCACCGGTGAGCATGGCGTGGGCTTACATAAAATGGATTTCTTAATACAAGAGCATGGCGAAGGTGCGATTGATACCATGCGCTCTATTAAACATGCATTAGATCCAAACAATATTCTTAACCCCGGCAAAATTATCCGGTGGTGATTCTTTATTTAGTTAGTAGCAATTAAGGTAAACATGGCAACCCGTATTCCACCGGTACATGCATTGTCAGCATTTGAAGCGGCAGCGCGTCACGGATCATTTGCATTAGCAGCTGAAGAACTTTGTATTACACCTTCAGCACTCTCACATCGCATACGCTTACTCGAAGAGTTCGTAGGTGAGCGCTTGTTTTTACGTGATGGCCGCAATGTTGGTCTTTCAGAATTTGGACGTCGTTATCTGGATGTAGTGCGACAAGCTTTACGCACACTCACAGACTTTCCTATGCCGCGCCGTGCCGCTTCTGCACAGCCACGTGTGAAAGTGACATTACCGCCTACTTTTGCACGTTATCTTTTAGTGCCACGTTTAGCGACATTCACACAAAGACATCCAGATGTGGCTGTTGAAATTTATCTCTCAGTGCCACTGTATGATTTATCGACTGCTGAAAGTGATGTGGAAGTACGTTTTGGAGCAGGTAAATATCCAAATTTACAATCAGATATGTTATTTGCAGAGCCAACCTTTGCAGTAGCAAGTCCAGATTATTTAAAACTGGTGGGTGATATTGCTACACCTGCTGATTTAGAAAAAGCAACCTTGATACGTTCCGCTCTCGAGCCTTGGCAGCCTTGGTTTGAAGCAGTTGGTTTAGATTGGCCTGAACCGACTACCGGTATTCGTGTGGATGATTTAGGTTTATTACTTGAATTAATTAAGTATGGTCATGGCGTAGGCTTAACGCGTGAGCATTTTGCGCGCGACATGATAGAGCGTGGTGAGATTGTGCGTTTATTCGACTTACATCAGGCTACACCGCCGCATGCGTATTACGTCGTCTATGAAAAACAAGTAAGAGATAGACCAGAAGTAGCATTATTTTTAGATTGGATACAAGAAGCTTTTCATGATGAGATGACATGAATTTAAGAGCTCTTTTAACAACTTAGTGTGATAGTTAGGGTTCGACCAAAAAAATTCATCTTAGCAATCAAGTTTTTCAGCTAAATCAGGCTTTAATTCATGCTCGCAGTGAGCTGCTTTCGTTACACTGTCACTCCTGATAAAAAGTTACGTCAAGCATTTGGCAGTGGCTTGCTATGTGTAATGAGTGCAGTCTATGAACGCAAAAACTGAAGCAGCATTTACACTTTCCCGACAACATGAGGTCGTTAACGCATTGCGTGCTGTGCTGCCTGCACATAGCATCTTGTTTAACGAGGAAGATACACGTCCTTATGAATGTGATGGTTTATCAGCGTATCGCCAATTACCTATGGTGGTGGTATTGCCTGAAAACGAAGCACAGATTGTTGATATCTTAAAAATATGTCTGCGCTTATCTGTGCAAGTTGTGCCACGTGGTGCAGGTACAGGCTTATCCGGTGGTGCAATGCCTATCGCCGATGGTGTAGTGTTATCGACGGCACGTTTAAATAAAATTGTGAAGCTCGATCCTTATGCACGTACCGCTGTGGTTCAACCTGGTGTTCGTAATCTTGCGATTTCAGAAGCGGCACAAGCACATGGACTTTATTACGCTCCCGATCCTTCTTCACAAATTGCATGCAGTATAGGCGGCAATGTTGCTGAAAATTCTGGTGGTGTGCATTGTTTGAAATATGGACTCACTGTACACAACGTATTACGAGTCAGAGTTGTGACTATCGAAGGCGATATTATTGAATTAGGTAATGCAGCGCTTGATGCATCCGGCTTGGATTTGCTCGCAGTCTTTATAGGTTCCGAAGGTATGTTGGGTGTGGCTACTGAAATCACAGTGAAGTTAGTACCTAAGCCGCAACAAGCTCGCGTCATCATGGCTTCTTTTGATGATGTAGTTAAAGGTGGCAATGCGGTAGCGAATGTCATTGCAGCAGGCATTATTCCAGCTGGACTAGAAATGATGGATAAAACCAGTTCACGTATGGTTGAGCCATTTGTGAAAGCAGGTTACGACATTGATGCAGAAGCGATTCTGTTATGTGAATCAGATGGTACTGCTGAAGAAGTCGAAGAAGAAATTCAACATATGACAGAAGTACTGAATGCTTCTGGTGCAACTGCGATTGCTGTTTCAAAAGATGAAGCAGAGCGTATGAAATTTTGGTCGGGTCGTAAAAATGCTTTTCCTGCTGCGGGTCGTATCTCACCTGATTACTACTGCATGGATGGCACTATCCCACGTAAACACTTAGCAAAAGTTTTGCTCGGTATCGCAGAGATGGAAAAAACCTATGGCTTGCGATGCGCGAATGTGTTTCATGCAGGTGATGGAAATTTACATCCTTTGATTTTATTTGATGCAAACCAGCCAGGTGAATTTGATCGCGCAGAAAAATTTGGTGCAGCCATATTGGAATTATGTGTAGAAGTAGGTGGCACGATTACAGGTGAGCATGGTGTGGGTATAGAAAAAATTAATTCCATGTGTGTGCAATATTCTGAGCAAGAGCGTGATGCATTTTTTGCAGTTAAGCGTGCTTTCGATGTGGCGTTTTTGCTTAACCCTGATAAAGCTATTCCTACTCTGGTGCGTTGTGCTGAGTACGGCAAGATGCATGTCAAACGTGGTGAGTTGAAATTTTCTGATTTACCGCGTTTCTGACTTTAAGAATCAATATGGAAAACGTTTTACAAATATTTAAAGAGCGCATTGCTAGCGCAACAGCAAGTAAATCTCCATTGCGCATTAAAGGTAATGGCACCAAAGATTGGTACGGCCAAAGCTTGCAAGGTGAAGTACTCGATACCACTGCTTACAGCGGCATCATTGCTTATGATCCTACTGAGTTAGTCGTTACTGCACGTGCAGGAACCAGCTTGCGTGAAATTGGTAAAGCACTCTCAGAAAAAAATCAGATGTTAGCGTTTGAGCCACCACGCTTTGATGGATTAGCAACCATAGGCGGCATAGTCGCTAGTGGTTTATCAGGCCCGCGTCGTCAGGCTGTCGGTACAGTCAGAGATTTTGTTTTAGGTGCTGTGCTGATGGATGGTAAAGCAGATGTAATGCACTTCGGTGGTCAAGTGATGAAGAATGTGGCTGGCTACGATGTCTCACGTTTACTCACAGGTTCTATGGGCACATTAGGTTTAATACTGGAAGTTTCAATCAAAGTATTACCACGACCTGTTGCGCAACAATCACTGCAGTTTGCGATGACGCAGGAACAAGCACTACATCAACTCAATGTGTGGGGTGGACAGCCATTACCACTGTCAGCGTCATGTTGGCATAACGGCTTGTTGGCAATTAGATTATCGGGCGCACAAGCTGCTGTAGATGCTGCTATTAAAAAAATGGGTGGTGATGCATTGCCAGAGCCTGAAAAATTTTGGGATAGGCTGCGTGAACAAGAGCACGCATTTTTCGATGGCGTACTGCAGGATAAAGAGCAGGGTTTATGGCGCTTATCTGTGCCATCAGTTGCGCCTGTATTGAATCTGCAAGGTGAACAATGCATAGAATGGGGCGGTGCGCAGCGCTGGTTAAAAACTACGGCGAGCGCTGCTGAAATTCGTGCAGTTGCAGAACAAGTCGGTGGGCATGCCACTTTATTTAAAGGTGGCGATAAATCTGTAGGTGTATTCCATCCACTGCAACCTGCAGTAGAGCGTATCCATCGCAATCTTAAAAATGCATTTGATCCGGCAGGTATTTTCAATCCTGGCCGCATGTTTACAAACTTCTGATTATGCAAACCAATCTCGCAGATTTTATTAAGCACACACAAGAAGGTCAGGAGGCTGATGCCATTCTGCGTAAATGTGTGCATTGCGGATTTTGTACCGCAACTTGTCCGACTTATCAATTATTAGGTGATGAGTTAGATGGGCCACGTGGTCGTATTTATTTAATGAAGCAAGTGTTAGAAGGTAAAGAAGCCACACGTAAAACGCAATTGCATTTAGATCGTTGTCTAACTTGTCGTAATTGCGAGAGCACTTGTCCTTCTGGTGTCCAGTATGGACGCTTAGTCGATATAGGCCGTCATCTGGTTGAAAAACAAGTGCGACGTCCAGTTTCTGAGCGCGTGCTTAGAACAATATTAAAAGAATTTTTGCCACGTAAGTGGTTGTTTAATCCAGCAATGAAGCTAGGGCAAATAGTGCGTCCACTATTACCTTCCGCTTTAAAAAATAAAGTACCAGCTGCACAGTCAGCTGGTGTGTGGCCTAAGAATACGCATAGCCGCAAAATGTTATTGCTCGATGGTTGTGTGCAACCTGCTATGTCACCGAATATTAATGCTGCGACTGCACGTGTGTTAGATGCATTGGGTGTGGAATTAATCGTCGCACCTAAAGTAGGATGTTGTGGCGCGATACGCCATCATTTAAATGATCAATCAGGCGGCTTAGAAGATATGCGTCGCAATATTGATGCGTGGTGGCCTTATGTAGAAGCAGGTGCAGAAGCGATAGTGATGACTGCCTCTGGTTGCGGCAGTATGGTGAAAGAGTACGGACATTTGTTAGCCCAAGATACCTTCTATGCCAAGCGTGCACAAAAAATATCCGAGCTGACGAAAGACTTATCTGAAATCATGCCGGACTTTGAGCAAGAGCTTACGAATAAAATTGGAAAAATCAATAAACGTGTGGCTTATCATCCGCCTTGCACATTGCAGCATGGCCAACAGATACGTGGAAAAATTGAAGGTGTGTTAAAAGCAGTCGGAGTCGATGTCAAGCTTTGTGCTGATAGTCATTTATGCTGTGGTTCTGCAGGAACCTACTCAGTTTTACAATCCAGTTTAGCTACGCAGCTTAGAGATAATAAATTAAAAAATCTTGAAGCGACAAATCCAGAGATGATAGTCTCTGCAAATATTGGATGCCTAACGCATTTGCAATCAGGCACCCAAACTGAAGTTAGACATTGGATAGAATTAATTGATGCTTCATTAAAGCATTAATACTATTCTTAATTTCAATTTTTATACTCAACTCAATCAAATAAGAAATAACTAGTCAGCATGTTGACTAGTTATCTTGTCCTTAAAGAAGCGCTATACAATCGAATCACTACTATCTGCATAACCCATAATCGGAGTTTGAGTTGGGCTTTGCCTAAACTGACAGCAGATCAGATTCAGATTCTTTTGAATCTTCACGATCGCAGTCTAGCTTTGTATGAAGACCTTATGCA
>JBEDCU010000143.1:0-5570 GCA_041176585.1 Pseudomonadota bacterium | reverse complement strand
GATATATGTAGCGATTATCGCTTATGACTACGCACATAAAAAATTATCAATTTATAAATTTTTTTATAAAAAAAACGCTCTATGCACATCGGCATAAAGCGTTTTCTTTGTTAAGGATTTTTTGATTATCGCTTAAGGCTGCAATACCTGAACACGACGACCATTCAAGGGTTGAACCGGACGCGCATTCATTTTGTAGAGCTTCTTAAATGCCGCTAATTGTGCATAGGAGATTTCTATTGGTGTCTTCATCACATGCCATTTCACTTCCTCACTACAAGGCGGTGTGGTCAATGAACCGGTATAACCAAAAAAAATGGGATCCGCAGGAATTAAATCTGCAGGATTAAACACATTTAGCGGTCTAGTCATGGTTTCTTTAGGTGGCAAATTATCAAAGATAGGTTTTAAGGCTGCATTTTCTTTACCTAATTTAAATAACACACCCACGACGGCTAATTTACTATCGCCTGCTTTGTGCACTAAATGCACCACCATGTGTGAAGCCATGCTATCGATTTTTTCTTCACTCGGCGTATGAAAATGGAATTGGACTAACTTATATTCCAGACCATCAAATCGTGCGCTACCTGAATTTGGAAGATTAATTTGTATGGTGTGACCATTATTTAAAATCTCAGCCGGACCTGGAACATAGGAAAACACGATAGGACGCAACCCACCTTTTTCCGCATCACGTGTTTCAATGTTAATGGGTGATTGACGTTTACCCATGCCACAAGTTTTGAAATTAGGCTCCATACTCGCCCAATTTGCAGGACCATGTTCACCTTCATATTCCCAATGCGCGCCGACTGCCCATGCCTGTGAGGCAAACAATGAACAAATCATTGCCAATGCTAATTTACGCTTCATGTGCGTCCTCTTTTATAAACGAAATCCATTAAATTATCTAAGTATCAGCATGCAATTCAGTCAATGCTGCTCTCAAAACTTATTCATTGAATAGCGAGAGATTTATTTTGCGTAATTGTATCCAAATCTGATTATCGTCATCAGATCAGCAAGCTTTAATCTATGCATGCCACACTTTATAAAATAACAACACAGACACATAACTTACTGTAAATAAAATGATGCGCTATTTTTGTGACACCGATGTACTAATCCAGCCAGCTTGCAACCAGTGACAGTAACTAGATGAGAATTGCCAAGACATGACATGCAAAGCAAGTCCCGTTGGAAAAACTGCAGAAGTGAAATGATCCATCCAATTGCCACTTGCGCTCACTGCGCGTAACAATGTTGATTGTGCCGCTGCTCCTTGCAAACCTTCTAGATTGAGTCCCTTTGCTATTTGCAATCCCTGAAAACGCACCGACTGCGGAGCAGCCATACTATCTTGATTCACGGGGCCAGAATACAAATCATGAATACTGCCCCAATCGCGCTTATGTAATCGGCGATAAAATTTTTCTAGGGCTTGCTCGGCTTGATCATCGTCTTCAGTACGGAAGCGAAGTTGACCTAGTACGTTATCGAAAAAAATACTCGCACTGGGATGTTCAGATAATAAAATTTCCAAATCTTGAATTGCATCGCAACGATGAAAAAAAAGCTTTGTACCAGCAAGCCGTAAGGCACGACCGTGATTAACTCTAAATAACAATCCTGCAAGGGGATCAAGATCATACAGATCGATACGCTGAAATCGTTGCAACCAATCGGAAGACATCATCCAACCAGCGCTTCCTCCGATTAACAATAAATGCTTATTAGCGGGACTTGTTTGCGCTAACCAATCTGCAATCGCTAAACGTGCGGGCTGCCACAGCGTTTTTCTACGCATGAAAGCACGACCATGCCAACGCAAACCACCCGTGATATCAAAGGCCACAAGTCACTTCTAAGATGCGATAAATCGGTGTATCAGGAGGTACCGGCTCCCATTCTTTTAGCGTTCCCATTTTGCCCACTTCATTACCACGCAACATAGATCCACTAAAAAAACTCATATGAATAATGCGCGCTTTTTTTTCTACACAATGTATTTGCATCATAGAGCGTGAAGACCGAAAAATATTTTTATTCCCATCCATCTGCACAAAGCGATAATCCATCAAAGTCTAGATTTCACGTTGATCTCCCTTACGGACCATAGATTGTTTATCTATATAAAAATTACCGTTATCAAAACGTCCTACCGATGTCCATTCTGCATACGCCATATTGCAAACTAACAGCAACAATCCCAAACATATTTTTTTCAAGCGATACACTCCAAACAATTAAATTAATCTTTTCAGCTTAGGCATATACATATCATTTGCCAACCGCACCGCCCGCCAATCCTAAGGCTGCACCGCCTACCACTTTTTCTGTAATTTCTTCTCTCGTTTTGCCCTTGCCACCACAACGCATTTCTAAATTCGAGGCATCGACGCGATCGACTGTATCCAGACCAGCATTAGCTGCCACCACCGGTAACAATAAACCACCGCTCAAAAATACCAACACCGGTGTTGCCACCGTACTGACTGATTTTGCGTCTTTATGATTTTGCACAGTTGACAAGGCTTGTTGACAGGCTTTGCTTTTATAAAGCGGATGGCTAGTGTCTAGGCGAATCGCAGCCAATTCTGACTCACTAGCACAGCCAGCTAAGGCGAGACTCAACAACATGACACAAGATCGAGAAAAATAAGTAGTCTTCATTTGAGGAGCATGGCTATTTTTAGACGCTTTTAAGATGCTCTATCTTAATAATTTATGAGAATATTGTACATCAGCAACTTTTTCCGCCAGACCGCATGAACTTTTCATCCCTCGCCATCTGGGCGCTTGTTTTTTACTTTGCTGCTTTGTTTTTTTCTCTGATTTATCGCAGCCAAGTTGTCACAGGCCCTTGGCTTTTCTTGCTGCGGTGCTTCTTTCCTAACTGGCGATTTTTTCATGGCATGGGTCATGTGCCCACGTTGTTTGTACGTTATTCCAATGCCGAGAAAACATGGTCTCCTTGGCAATCCACTATTCCACGTGCACGTCGCAGCCTACTGCAACTTCTTCATAATCCAGCGATTAACTTAGCACTGGCCAATCAAAATTTGGTCGATCATTTATCTGCTGATATACAAGTATTGAAAGAGGAAGAAGATGTTCAACAACTCGTGACCTATCAATTAATCACGCGCCATGCGCGCGATTATTTACAACAGCACTATCCCTCACTCGCTATACAACATTATCAATTCCAGTTGACATTAATGGCACCGCCTACAGGCAAGCATGAAGATGCCACTGTACTGACTTCCCCCGCTATCGCTTGGTGATGTATGTCAGCTCTTTATCTTGCAATACGTGCAGTTGAATGTTTATGTGCGATCAGTCTACTGATTCAAACGCTGGAATTTTTTCGAATTCAGCCGGCCTTACGTGAAACCGGAATTTGGGCATGGAGTAAACAGCGACAAGATTTATTGCACAATCCCTTATGGATGCAAAGACTAGCTGATTTTATTTATCAAGATCGCCAGCATCAGTTGCATTTAATACTGCGTGCGGCAACAGCAACTACCCTTTTTTTTGGAATGAATAGTGTCAGTAGTGTGTTTTTATTTATCAGCACACTGATTATTTTGATACGTTGGCGTGGCGCCTTCAATGGTGGCAGTGATTTTATGACCTTGGCTGTGTTAACCGGCCTACTCATCACACATGTAAGCCAACCACTAGTCGGCACTGAGATAGCGTATCGCGCAGGTTGTTGGTTCATCACCATACAATCGATTTCGTCTTATTTTATTTCGGGTACGGTGAAACTATTTGATGCGCATTGGCGCAATGGACGCGCACTATCATTTTTTATAAACGGAGCGATTTTTGGACCGCTGAAAGAAAACAGTATTTATAAAAAAAAGTGGTTTGCCTTAGCGAGTTGTTGGTCCTTTATTTTATGGGAAAGCACTTTCCCGCTAGCGTTAATGGGACCACTGTGGGCAATCGTGTGGTGCAGTATTGCGGCTTTATTTCACTTCCTTGTATTCTGGCATTTTGGCTTGAATCGTTTTTTCTGGGCTTGGTTATGCACCTTCCCTGCCATTATTTACTGCTCAACAGAATTACGACTTTTTTAATAAAGGTATGCCTAACAAACTCAAAGCGCATCGCCTGCCAAATTTCAAACAGGGATAAAGTATCTTCGCTAACATGGCGCGTTTAAAAATCCAGTGATTTAAGCGATTAAACATATCGCTGCCAGAACTTTGTAATGCAAGCACATGGATGGCATCTGCACCGGCATAAACTTGCTGATCAATGATCACTAACATGCCTTCATCAAAATCATAGCCTGATTGAATGTAAGTATGTAGTCGGTCATCTTCATGACGTGCATTCAGATACGTAATCTGATCAACTGTGCGCTGTAAACGTAAGTGAGAGATATAACTAGAACAGAACGGACAAGCGCCGTCGTAAATGATGAGCATGAATCAGATCCGAAATCTTATTGCGCCATAGCGCTGATGACAACTTCGGATCCAATCCCACACTCGAGATAAGCTGAAATTACTTACCGCGTAATCCGTCAAACACTTCAGCAAAGGAAGGCTGATTATGATGACTAATACAAGCACGTGCTGCTTCAATGACTAAAGGAATAGGGTTACCTTTTAAAGTACCTACAATCATTTCTTTAATCACTTTAAAAACTTGGCCTTCTTCGTCAATGATTTGACCTAAGCGGTTAGCCATAGGATCGAACACACCATAGGCCACGAAAACCCCCAAGAAGGTACCAACCAGCGCACCACCAATCAGACCACCCAGTACAGGTGGCGGTTGATCAATCGCGCCCATGGTCTTAACCACACCAAGAACACAAGCAACAATACCTAGCGCAGGTAAAGCACCTGCAATCGAAGCCAAAGTACCTTGAGTTTTCATTTCATCGTGATGGTGAGTCTTAATCGCGTTATCTAAGACATCGCCAACAGCGTCTGCATCCAGATTACCCTGTGCAATCACCACTAAACGCAAGGTGTCGCAAATCATGCCAACAATCGCATGGTCTTTTGCAAGCTTGGGATATTCCCCAAAAATACCGCTGGAATCAGGATTTTCAACGTGAGCTTCTAAGGCAACCGCACCTTCTTTTTTCATAACGGCCAATAACTTACCGACCAAGAGAATCAAATCGAGGTAATCCTGTGGTTTCCATTTAGGGCCAGTGATACATTTCACCATGCCACCGATGGCACCTTTGAAAATACCCATACTATTACCAATCAGCTGAGCGCCAATCGCTGAACCAACAATAATAAAACCTTCAACCGGTGCCGCTTTAATAATCGGCGCCATTTTGCCGCCGGCCATAATAAAGCCACCGAAAACACAGCCAAAAACAACGGCTAATCCAACGAAAAAAAGCATTTGCCTCTCCTTGAGCACTGACACTCAGTGTTGTGGATGGGATTCATAACCCATCTAATCAACTTGTATATCGACACCAGTCTTAATAATTGAAGTTAAGACTCGCGTACTGTATTGCAATTGTGAAACAAAGTGGAAGTTTTTTCTATAGTGAATACGAGAACAGCAGTTAATTAATC
>JBEDCU010000142.1:0-6102 GCA_041176585.1 Pseudomonadota bacterium | reverse complement strand
ATCTATGGGTGTGACTGCGAATTTAATTCGTAAACTCAATGATGCATTAGGTTCTACATCAATTCTTGTTTCACATGATGTGCATGAATCTTTTTTGATTGCAGATTATGTTTATTTTCTTTCGCAAGGTCGTATCGTAGCGCATGGCACGCCAGATCAAATGCGGGAATCGAGTGATCCTTACGTCACTCAATTTGTGAATGCACAAGCTGATGGCCCTGTGCCGTTTCATTATCCTGGTCGCTCTCTTGCAGAACAGTTAGGTTTGTCGGAGCATGCAAAATGATGCAGACACTGACAACGGGATTGGCGAAGTTGGGTGCGTTGGTGAGAATCATGCTCATAAATTTAGGGGCGGCTACCCGTACTTTTGTGACTTTGTTGGCGGGATCGGGGGCTTTATTACGTCGCCCGCGTTTAGTAACGGATCAAATTCATTTCATTGGTAATTACTCATTAGTGATTATTGCGGTATCAGGATTATTTGTCGGTTTTGTACTTGGATTACAAGGCTATTACACACTGAATAAATATGGTTCTGAGCAAGCCTTAGGTTTATTGGTAGCGTTATCACTCACCCGTGAATTAGGACCTGTAGTAACGGCATTATTGTTTGCAGGCCGTGCCGGTACATCATTAACTGCCGAGATAGGTTTGATGAAAGCAGGAGAGCAATTAGCTGCAATGGAAATGATGGCAGTTGATCCTTTGCATAGAATTTTAGCGCCACGTTTTTGGGCAGGTGTGATTGCGATGCCTGTATTAGCAGCGATTTTTAGCGCTGTCGGTATATTCGGTGGTTATATTGTAGGCGTAGGATTAATTGGTGTGGATGAAGGCGCCTTCTGGTCGCAAATGCAAGGCGGTGTGGATGTATGGAGTGACGTAGCCAATGGTGTGTTGAAAAGCTGTGTGTTTGGTGTGGCAGTCACTTTCATCGCTTTGTATCAAGGCTATTGTGCAGCGCCGACTCCTGAAGGTGTGGCGCGTGCGACTACCCGAACTGTAGTGATAGGATCTTTAGTTGTTTTATGGTGTGATTTCTTACTCACGGCACTGATGTTTTCTTAGTGCGGAGAGTGTGGTTTACCGAGGAATAAAGTATGCAACGCAAATCTCTCGATGTCTGGGTTGGCTTATTCGTGGTGCTAGGTGCACTGGCGCTAATGTTTCTTGCTTTAAGAGCGGGGAACATGAGTTCTATGAACTTCGGTTCTAGCTATACCGTAACAGCAAATTTCGATAATATCGGTGGACTTAAACCACGTGCGCCTATCAAAAGTGCGGGTGTGGTAGTGGGTCGGGTTGAGAGCATAGGCTTTAATGATAAAAAATTTCAAGCGCAGGTCATTATGCGTTTGCAGTCTGAGTATCAATTTCCTAAAGACTCTTCCGCTAAAATTTTAACTTCAGGTCTTTTGGGTGAGCAATACATAGGGCTAGAGCCCGGTGGGGATGTGAAGAATTTTGCACAAGGCGATCGTATTAAGAGCACGCAGTCAGCGATTGTTCTTGAAAATCTGATTAGCCAATTTTTATTTAGTAAAGCAGCAGAAACAAATAGTAAGGAAGAAAAATAATGATGAAAATAAAAAAACTCACTCGCAGCTTAAGCATGATCTTAATCGCGACCTGCTTTACAGGCTGTGCGGTCGTCATGCCGCCGAATGCTGGTCAAGATCCTCGTGATCCTTATGAGCGTTACAACCGTTCTATGTTTAGCTTTAATCAAGAGTTAGATAAAAAAGTACTCAAGCCAGTTGCTAACGCTTATGTGGATTACACGCCTGATTTTTTACAGACGGTGATTGGTAATTTTTTCTCTAATATCGGTGATGTATGGACCGCAGCAAATAACTTCTTGCAGGGTAAGCCGCGTGATGGCACCACCGATGCAATGCGTGTTGTATTTAACTCGACCATAGGTCTGGCAGGTTTACTGGATATTGCCACCCCAGCAGGTTTACCTAAACACGAAGAAGATTTCGGACAAACATTAGGCGTCTGGGGTGTGAAATCGGGTCCCTATGTAGTCTTGCCAGTATTTGGATCAAGCACGATGCGCGATGCATCTGCCAAGCCAGTCGATTGGGCCGGCGATCCATTGAGCTATGTGGATAACATACGCGCGCGTAATTCAGGAAGAGCGATACGCATTATTGATGATCGTGCAGCTTTATTGGGCGCATCTAAGCTCATGGAAGGGGCTGCCCTCGATCCGTATGAATTCATGCGTGATGCTTACTTGCAGCGTCGTGCAAGCCGGATTAATGATTATCAGTAAAGCCATCGTTTGATTTGACTGGGTGTGGCGTAAACTCGATATCTGCGGAGTTAGTGGGTAAGACGCTAGTGTTTGATATGATGCGTCTAAATATGCCAATTTCGCTTCTAGAATGTATAGCGAAACGATTAACCAAAACCGACACATCGCCAGATCATGATAATCAGTAGACGTTTTTTCATTCTTGCGTTCAGCCTAAGTATATCAACTGCGCACGCAAATCAGCCGCAGATGGAAGCGCCTGATGTCTTGATTAAGCGCATTAGCCAAGAAATTTTGGATCTCGCTAAGACCGATAAAAGAGTGCAGTCTGGGGATCAGGATCGCATCATGGAAGTGGTGCAAACGCGCATTATTCCGTATGTGAATTTTCAGCGTATGACAGCCATGGCAGCCGGACGCTTTTGGCGTGAAGCTACCCCAGATCAGCAAGCTGCGTTGATCAAAGAATTCAGAACCTTACTGATTTACACTTATTCAGGTGCAATTTCCCAAGTCCGTAATCAAAAGTTGGAATTTAAGCCCATGCGGGCAGAGCCGGATGATGATGAAGTTGAAGTCAGAACTATGGTGCTACAAGCACGCGGTGAACCGATACAGCTCAATTATCGACTTGAGAAGACTGCTGCTGGTTGGAAGATCTTTGATGTCAATATTCTAGGTGCTTGGCTAGTTGAAACCTACAAGGGTAGTTTTTCAACTGAGATAGGCAAAGCTGGTATTGATGGATTAATCAAAGTACTAGCCGAACGTAATAAGCGTTTAGCTACCGCACCTATCAAGCCACCCAAAAACTAAACGCATTCCACAAAAATTTAGATCAGCATGGCATTCGCCCCTCACTCTCTCACGATGTCTGATGCAAATTCTGCACTAGCACAGGGTTGTGCTGCCATTCTTGCTGGAGAATCTCAGATTGACTTGAGTCAGCTAACAGGTGCTGATTCAAGCGCTGTTGCGGCTTTACTGGCTTGGCAGCGCTTAGCTCAGGGTGCAGGAAAAACCATTGCTTTTCTTGGCGCATCGGCTTCCTTGAAAAGTCTGGCTAAGCTATATGGTGTGGATGACTTGCTGTTTGCCTGAGTTCTTCTTCCTTTCCCTTTCATCTTGCTACTAGTGACGCTGCTGAATCAGCGAAATCACCTATAATCAAGGAATTTGGCGCCTTTACAACATAGGCGCTTATCCTCTTTCATTTCACATGTCTGCCATACAAATACGCAATGTTAAAAAGCGCTTTGGTTCCTTACAGGCGCTAGGCGATGTGTCGCTTGACATTCAGCAGGGCGAATTCTTTGGATTACTAGGCCCCAATGGCGCGGGCAAGACCACACTGATTTCCATCATTGCAGGTTTGTCGCATGCGGATTCTGGAACTGTCAGCATTCAAGGCCATGATGTCGTAACTGACTACCGTCAGGCGCGTAGACTGCTCGGTGTCGTTCCGCAAGAACTCGTCTTTGATCCTTTCTTCACCGTACGTGAGACCTTGCGTATGCAGTCGGGTTATTTTGGTTTGCATAACAACGATGCATGGATCGATGAAGTCATGCATAACTTGGATCTCACCGGTAAAGCTGACAGCAACATGCGTTCCCTGTCCGGTGGTATGAAGCGCCGTGTCTTAGTGGCGCAAGCACTGGTGCATAAACCACCTGTCATCATGTTGGATGAGCCCACTGCTGGCGTCGATGTGGAATTGCGTCAGACCTTATGGAAATTTATTGCGCGATTAAATCGCGAAGGACATACGGTGGTATTGACCACCCATTATCTGGAAGAAGCGCAAGCATTATGTAATCGGATTGCCATGCTTAAGTTAGGACAAGTGGTAGCACTCGATTCAACGGCGGCACTAATTAAACGTATTTCAGGTTCGCAGTTAGTAGTCAAACTGGCTGAAGGAACTTTGCCAGTAAGTTTGCATGCTTTGTTGTCGCATCCAGATGAAGTGAATGCAGAAAAAAAATATACATTACGCGTAACGGATCCTGCAGAAGTGGAATCTATTCTTGCTCGTCTGCGTGAAGCAAATTTAAAGATAGAAGATATGCAATTGCATCAGGCCGATTTGGAAGATGTATTCATTCAAATCATGGATGGTGGAAAATGACCGGATTCAATACTTTATTTTATAAAGAGATCTTGCGCTTTTGGAAGGTAGCGACGCAAACACTCACGGCACCTATCGTCACTGCCATGTTGTATTTGTTGATCTTTGGCCATGTACTTGAAGAGCATGTACAAGTTTTTCCTGGTGTGTCTTACACAGGTTTTTTAGTCCCGGGCTTAGTAATGATGAGTGTGTTGCAAAATTCTTTTGCTAACTCTTCGTCTTCATTAATTCAATCTAAGATCACAGGGAATTTAGTCTTCATCTTACTCACACCTTTGTCGCACTGGGAAATGTTTGGTGCTTATGTGCTTGCAGCGATGGTGCGAGGCTTGGCTGTAGGCGCAGGTGTTTTTCTTATTACTGTTTGGTTTGCAAAACTTTCTTTCGTGGCGCCGATTTGGATATTGCTGTTTGCTATATTAGGCTCAGCCATACTTGCGACTATGGGTTTGTTAGCTGGAATCTGGGCTGAAAAATTTGATCAGCTGGCAGCATTTCAAAATTTCCTGATCGTGCCGGCGACTTTTCTGGCAGGTGTTTTTTATTCGGTGCATACCTTACCGCCGTTTTGGCAAGCTATCTCGCATGTGAATCCATTCTTTTATATGATTGATGGTTTTCGTTATGGCTTCTTTGGACATTCCGATGTGCCGCCTTACACAAGCTTTGCAATCGTCAGTTTATTTTTTCTCATCGTTGCGACGATAGCAGTTAGCTTGTTGAAGTCGGGTTATAAATTACGGCATTAAAATGTCATCAACTAAGTCACATAACTAAAATTTTTTGATAAAGATTTCATCATGTTTCCAACTCCTGAACTGATTCATCAATACATAGCCGACAAACTTGAATGTACCCATCTTGAAGTTGAAGGAGATGGTCAGCATTTCACTGCTTTGATTGTCTCGAATGCATTTGCAGGCAAGCGATTAATTCAACGTCATCAGTTGGTGTATGCGGCTTTAGGCGATCGTATGCGTGAAGAGATTCATGCGCTCTCCATGAAAACATTGACGCCTGAAGAATATCAAAGCTAATGGATAAGTTGCTGATTAATGGTGGTAAACACCTAACTGGTGAAGTCACGATAGCAGGCGCAAAGAATGCGGCCTTACCTATTTTATGTGCTAGTTTATTAACAGCCGACACACTCCATCTTTCTAATGTGCCGCGCTTGCAAGATGTAGCAACGATGGAAAAGCTATTGCGTCAAATGGGCTTGTCCATAGAAAAAAATGGTGAAGTACTCTCCTTGAGTGGGCGCGACATTAATAAACCTGAAGCGCCGTATGAGATGGTGAAAACCATGCGTGCTTCGATTTTAGTATTAGGTCCTTTAGTAGCGCGCTTTGGTGAAGCAAAAGTGTCTTTACCTGGTGGTTGTGCAATTGGTTCACGTCCGGTAGATCAACACATCAAAGGCTTGCAAGCCATGGGTGCGGAAATCAAAATCGAAGGCGGTTACATTTATGCGCGCGCAAAAAAACTCAAAGGCACGCGTATCGTCACTGACATGATTACCGTCACCGGTACAGAAAATTTATTGATGGCAGCCGTGCTAGCGGAAGGTGATACTGTATTGGAGAACGCAGCACGCGAACCTGAGGTAGGCGATCTTGCGCAATTGTTAGTTGCTATGGGTGCGCAGATTGAAGGCATAGGAACAGATAGATTATTGATTCATGGTGTGCCATCTTTGCAT
>JBEDCU010000141.1:0-3770 GCA_041176585.1 Pseudomonadota bacterium | reverse complement strand
CTTCTAATTCAAACTCCACTCCAGAAAAAAAATCTATTGAAACTATTACAAACCAGTCTCAACCAGAAAAACGTATCAATTCACACTCAACTCAAGATGCAGCGAGTTCTTCTTTACGTCCTCCTATTGGCGTAAATAGCACTTCCTTACCCATTCCTCGACCGCCACCTAAATCAGATAATTAAAATTACATTTCCTTTTTTATTTTATTTTTTGATGTTTTCCAAAAATTTTTGCGCCGATTGAAATCCTATAATTCTTTGATTACTTATCTCATTGCCTGAAGCATTAAAAAAGATTATTCCTGGCGGCCCAAACAAGCCATATTTTTTTAACAGTGCTTTGTCATCGGCATCATTGGCTGTGACATCGGCTTGTATCAGCAGCATTTGATCTAATTCCGCGCGCACTTGCTTATCACTAAAGGTAAGCTTCTCCATCTCTAAACAGGACACACACCAGTCTGCATAAAAATCCAGCATCACTACACGACCATTAGCTGCTCGGATTGCTAGCTCTACATCTTCAATCGTTTTTACTCGTTTAAATTTTGTGGCCGCAAGTTGACTTGTTGTCGCTGATGTCCATGGCGACCAGACATCTCTACTACCTATGGCTATACCTGAGAGTTCTACAATTCCTAGTCCTACGAAAATCACACCTATTAATTTTATGGAGAGTGTCCATTTTTTTGGCCACAATAAGAAAACGCCGTAAGCAAAACTGAGTATTCCCCAGATCAGCATGAGCACGACTGGGGAGATGAGTGACGCGACCATCCACGCTGCCATGGCAAGCATTAACACACCAAAGAATGGTTTAACTGCGCCCATCCACGCACCTGCACGCGGTAATAATGATCCTGCTGATACACCTAGCAGCAATAAAGGCACGCTCATTCCCATTGCCATAAAAAATAAGGCACTACTAGCAATCACAACATCACGTGTTTGACTGAGATAGACCAACACACCTGCAAGCGGCGCTGCTACACATGGACCAACAATTAGAGCTGAGAGTGATCCCATTAAAAATACGCTAAATAATTTGCCGCTTTTTTGCTGATCAGATAAACGCGTTAAGGTAAGTTGAATAGATGATGGCATTTGCAATTGAAAGACATCAAACATCGACAAAGACATGACGGTCATTAAGAGTGCAAAACTTATTAGTACGACTGGATTTTGTAAGATGGCTGATAAGCCTTCTCCGATTAAACCTGCTGCGGTTCCCAGTAAGGTATAGACCAAAGCCATGCCTAATGAGTAGGCAAGTGATAGTAATAGCCCACGCCGTCTGCTCACTTGCTCACCTTCACCCACAATAATCACAGATAAGATAGGCACCATAGGTAATACGCAGGGTGTGAACGAGAGGCCTAATCCTAATAAAAAGAATAGAGGCAATATGATTAATAAATCATGACTTGCAAGGGAAGCTTCTATTTGCCCCATCTCTGTCGTTGCTGGCTGTGATCTACTCACACTAGCTTCATTGCTGTCACTAGCTTCTATATCGTTTGTAGCTTGTTTTATATCGAGTGAAATTTTACCCACTGATTCCATAGGTGGATAACACAATCCCTTATCTGCACATCCCTGGCTTATTGCTTTAAGTGTGAAAGCTGTTTTTGCTTCGACTGGAATGATGATGCTAATGTTGTTGCGATAAATTTCTACTTCTTTCTCGAAGTTAGGATCAAATTTAATTTTCCCTTTAGGGATATTTGGATCACCTAATTTTGCTTTTTCTGCGCTAAATGCAAAACGTTCACGATATAGATAGTAGCCATCTGCTATTTTGTAATGCACTTCTATTTTGTCAGGAGCTATTAGATTTGCACTAAATTTAAATGCCTGTTCTGGCGCTAAAAATTCTTCTTCTGCTTTGACATGTGCTGTACTCACAACCAATGTGATGATGAAGCTGAGAATGTGCAGTGAGATTTTTTTGTTCATTAAGTTTCGCATGTTCGTTTTCACTAGCTTTTAGTATGTTCATTTTATTTTGAAAATCGCTTACGCGTCAGTAGCGTGGCAACATAAAATCCCAAAGCGCAGTAAGCCATTAATATGACTAGCTTCTCAACAGCATGCTCAGGTGTTTGACCGAGTAACAGGGGACGAACTAGATCTACCGCTGTGCTTAATGGCAAAAAGGACGCGACCTGACTCAACCATTGCGGCAATTGTTGATTTGGATAATAGACCCCTGATAAAAAAATCATAGGCGTTAAAAACAAGGTGAAGTAATACGTGAAGAAGTCGTAGGCTTTTGCTAATGCATTACAAATTAATGCGATTGAAGCGAATGTCATGCCGATTAAAAATAGTAATGGTGGCACTAGTAGAGTTGTCGGGTGTAGTCCTATGCCCAACATAAACAATACGATTAATATTGCTACACCTGATATGAGTGATTTACTCGCTGCCCACAGCATTTCTGCTAATACGATATCATCTAATGTAAGAGGCGTATACATCAACGTCTCCCATGTTTTTTGTACATGCATACGTGAAAATGCTGAATATAGAGCTTCAAATGAGGCTGCCATCATGACTGACATGCAGATCGATCCACTAGCTAGATACTCGATGTAGGGTATGCCATTTATTTCTTTGATGAGGCTGCCTAGTCCATATCCAAAGGCAATTAATGTGATGAGAGGTTCAGCGATGTTGCCAATCACACTAGCTACAGCAAGTTTTTTCCATACTAAAAAATTGCGCTGCCACACAGGCGCAAATCGCATGCTTAATGTTGGTAATGTATAAGAAGTCGCGCTCATATTAATCCCGCATTTCCCTTCCTGTGAGCTTTAGAAATACATCTTCTAGATTAGCTGGTCTATGTAAATAACGCAGTCCTTCTTCATGTGCCAGACTTTGTAATAGTGTTTCTACATTTTCTGTATAACAAAACAATGTCTCTCCACTAGTTTCTACGCGTTGAGCTAATTTTCCGCTTTTATCACCCCATGCTTTTGCTTGATCGCCATAGACTTCGATGACTTGCGATTCAATATGTTCAGCAATTAAATCACGTGGTGATCCTTCTGCTATGAGTTTGCCGTGATCGATGACTGCGAGCCGGTCACACAAGCGCTCAGCTTCATCCATGAAATGTGTGGTGAGAAAAATAGTTTTACCTTGGGCAAGTAATGCTTTTAATCCTTCCCAGATTAAATGTCTTGCTTGCGGATCTAAGCCTGTTGTTGGCTCATCCATGAAGATGATATCGGGATCATTCACCAATGCTCGCGCTAGCGTTAACCGTCGTTTCATCCCCCCTGACAATTCGCTTATGCGTGCTGTTCGCTTACTTTCTAATCTTGAAAACTCTAATAACCATACTAGCCTTGCATTGATTTGCTCACGCGTCATACCGAAGTATCGGCTGTAGACGATGAGATTTTCTTCTACGGTGAAATCAGGATCTAGATTGTCGCCCTGTGGTACTACACCGACTCGCATGCGTGCTAGGCGAGCTTGTTGAGGGACATGGTAGCCTGCTAGGGTGATGTTGCCACTATCAGGTGCTGTTAAACCTAAACAGAGTTTAATGGTGGTGGTTTTACCCGCTCCATTTGGCCCCAACAATCCATAGCATTCGCCAGCTTGCAAACTAAAAGAAAGTTGATCAACAACTATTAATGGTTTGTCTGCATCGCCATAGGTTTTTTGGAGATTTTCTACATTGAGTATCTGCTTAGCTGACATGCTTTTTTCTCTGGGTCTGTTAGCGTTTTCTGTGCATTATTTCTTACTTCT
>JBEDCU010000140.1:0-2871 GCA_041176585.1 Pseudomonadota bacterium | reverse complement strand
TTTTAAGTTCGCGCTCTTCTTTTAAGAGTTTAGTTTTAATGCGATTACGTTTTAAGGGAGAGAGATATTCAACAAAGACCTTGCCTAACAGATGGTCCATTTCATGTTGTATACAGACTGCCAACAGGCCATCGGCTTGTTGTTCAAAAATTTTACCTTCAGCATCCTGAGCTTTGACCTTAACTTCTACTGCGCGCGCCACGCCATCATAAATACCCGGCACGGATAAACATCCTTCTTCATGAATTTTGCGCTCTTCACTGGCCCAGATAATTTCTGGGTTAATCAGCACGAGTAATTGATCTCTGGTTTCAGACACATCAATCACAATTAATCTTTCATGTACGTCAACTTGTGTCGCTGCAAGCCCTACACCGGGCGCCTCATACATGGTTTCCGCCATATCAGCGATTAATTTTTTTAAGCGATCATCAAATACCAGCACAGGCTTAGCAACTTTATGCAAGCGAGAATCTGGGTAACGCAGTATGGACAGGAGTGACATTCAGCTTTTATACAACATCAAAAAAAATAGCACGGTTTTCATTCAAAGAAGTTGGTTAGCTAGTGCAAAATCCCCGTCTTCTCGCGCTTAGGCTTGTGCGTAATCTGATCATGGATATGGGACTGGCAACCGATGAAAAAGTTTAGCACAGCTGTATTTTTCTTCCTCATGAGCTCAGCCCTAGGCGCCAACCTCAGTACTAAGACTAAAATCGCACCTGTTACATCCTCTAAACCGTCCCCAATTCCAGCTGTGCTTGCATCTCCTACCACTACCACACTAAAACTAAGTCCACGGGCACGTATAGAAACACAAGCACCGGTTGCATCGCCCACTTTTATTACACAAAGTTTTTTTATTCTACGTTCACAGCTGCTATTTCTAAATGCTATCGATGTCATCCTAGCGCCTAGCATCAGCACGATACAAGCAGGCCAGGTCTTAGGAGGAGTGCATCAGTCTGTATTCGCAGTCGGCACATTACACCAACAAACTTCATTTGATGTGGTTCGAAATTGGCAAAAAATCATCGATCCATTAAATGGGCAGTTGCTCGGTATTGTAGGCAAACGCATAGGCAAAGTAGAACTCGTACTTGCTGCTAATTCCAATAACGCTTTACATGAATTCATAGTCACGCAAGCATGGTCTGAATTATCTGCGGGTGATTTGTTGCTACCCGCAGCCAGAGATGAGAGGTCGAATCCTGTATTCGATAACCAATCCACCCAAGTCCAAGCTGCATCAGGTCGCGTCACTACTTTAATGCGCGAAGGGATATGGGCTGGCACTCTCGATGTCGTCGCAATTAATCTAGGTACTCAGCAAGGCATGCATACTGGGGCGACCTTATCGGTCTTAAAGCAAGCTAAAATGAATCATCCCTATGCGCTAACCATCCCCTCTCAGTCTGTTATGCAAACTATTGCAACGCTATTTGTATTCGATGTGAACGAGCTCGCTGCTTTTGCTGTTGTGATGCAGGCCAGTGATGTTATTTCTGTTGGTGATAGCGTTGTATCGATACGGACACCGAGCAAATGAAACAACAAGATGGTTTAGCTGCATGGCTCAGACTGATGGCAACCGTAGGTGTGGGTACGCAAACTGCACGAGATTTTCTCACCCACTTTGGTCTGCCTGAGGAAATTTTCAACGCAGGTTTTTCTGCTCTACAAAAACGCATTCCTGAAAAAATTGCACGCATCTTGTCTGCGCCAATTGCGCCGGACATTCAAACCCACATAGAACAAACCTTAGCTTGGGCAGCGCAAGAAAATAATCATGTCATCACGCTTGCTGATACTAGCTATCCGCAAGCTTTACTGCGTATTGCGGACCCACCCACACTGCTTTATGCAAAAGGCAATAGTGCTCTATTAAACAAGCCATCGATTGCGATAGTGGGTAGTCGAAATGCCAGCGCACAAGGCATGTTGAATGCCGATCGCTTTGCGCAAAATTTAAGCGATGCTGGATTAACTGTCGTCTCCGGTCTCGCTTTAGGTATCGATACCGGCGCTCACACCGGCGCCCTACAATCTGCCAAAGCTGCCAATAAAGCCACCAATATCGGATCGAGTATTGCTGTCGTTGGAACCGGCCTAGATATTGTCTATCCAGCTGCAAATCGAGCACTTGCCCACCAGTTAGCCGACGTTGGCTGCATAATAAGCGAATATCCCTTAGGTACGCCGGCGATAGCGCATAACTTCCCACGTCGAAATCGTATTATTAGTGGGCTCTCCTTGGGCGTATTAGTCGTCGAAGCTGCGGCACAATCCGGCTCATTGATTACAGCCCGCAGTGCATTGGAGCAGGGACGCGAAGTGTTTGCTATTCCTGGTTCGATACATTCGCCGCTAGCCAAAGGATGTCATCAACTCATACGACAAGGAGCCAAGCTAGTGGAGTCGGCGCAAGATATTCTTGAGGAGCTGCGTTGGGACCATCCGCTTCTTCAAGCTAACCTAGGCAATACGACGCAGATTGCTGCTTCAAATTTATCTGATCCCAAACTGCAAAGTTTGTTGGAAAACATGGGGCATGATGCTCTGAGCGTAGATCAACTAGTCGCTCGCTCTGGCCTTCCAGTCGCTTCTGTTCAAGCAGCCCTTCTGCATTTAGAAATGCAGGGACATATTGAATGTCTGGCTGGAGGTCAAGTTAGGCGATTAATTGCATAAAAGTTTATTTTTTTGAATAAATTACGCTGATTTACACAGACCTCGCTAATTAATTAAATTGCGCTAACACTAGGAATTTAATGAAAAAAAGCCAGTTTTTGCCTATTTCTGGCTAAATTTCTCCTAATTTTGGCTTGTGTCGCCTCTCAGATAACGCTACATTAGAGCAATGTTTGATGT
>JBEDCU010000139.1:0-3370 GCA_041176585.1 Pseudomonadota bacterium | reverse complement strand
TGCCTCTAACCATGTTGACATGGCTTCCACAGTTTTCAGTGGTTCACCTTTACTACGACCGTGCCCAGGCAGATCAACGGCTAAAACAGAAAATCCGTGGTGAGCAAAATAGCGTGTTTGTAATATCCATACTGAATGATCATTTTGTGCGCCATGTATGAACACTGCTGTAGGTAACTGTGGATCAAATGTTTTACCGCCGGTATAAGCATAAGCTGCATGACCTAATACATTTAATAGCATGACTTAAGCTCCTTTTTGCGAAGCTTTTAAGCCGCGCTTGAGATCATCGATTAAATCATCTGCATTTTCTAATCCGATTGATAAACGCATCGTACCTTCGCTAATGCCGGAAGCAGCTAACTGTTCATCCGGTACACGGAAGTGGGTAGTAGAAGCTGGATGGATGACGAGCGATTTTGCATCACCTACATTCGCTAAATGAGAGAACAAGGACAAGGCTTCTACAAATCGTCTACCTGCAGCACGATCCCCTTTAATTGCAAATGAAAACACAGCACCACAACCTCTAGGTAACAGACGTTGTGCTAATGCGTAATCTGGATGTTCAGGTAAATCAGGATAAGCAACCGATGTAACCGCAGGATGATTAACTAAAAACTCGACCACCTTGCGTGTGTTAGCAACATGTCTATCCATACGCAATCCCAATGTTTCTACCCCTTGCAAAATAGTGAAGGCATTGGCAGGACTCATGACAGCACCAAAGTCACGCAAGCCTTCGCGTCGTGCTCGTAATGAGAAGGGGGCGACAGAAGATTCTTCAGCGAAGACCATGCCATGAAAACCATCATAGGGTTCACATAGCTCTGCAAAGCGACCGGTTTTTTCATAAGCAGTTTGCCAATCAAAGCAACCACCATCAACTAGCAGGCCGCCAACGGCAGTACCATGCCCACATAAAAATTTTGTGGCTGAATGAAAAATTAAATCAGCACCATGTTCAAAGGGTTTGAGTAAATAAGGTGTGGTGAATGTAGAGTCCACCAT
The DNA here is from genome assembly GCA_041176585.1 of Pseudomonadota bacterium. Lineage (GTDB taxonomy): Bacteria > Pseudomonadota > Gammaproteobacteria > Burkholderiales > Burkholderiaceae_D > Pernthalerella. The sequence goes on along the minus strand of JBEDCU010000139.1, from coordinate 2,359 downwards.
CAAAGGTAGATAATGTTCATGCGCGATTTCTGCCACGCGAGCGATATCTAAAACATCCAGTCCAGGATTACCTAAGGTCTCTGCAAACAAGACTTTAGTGTTGGGACGAATTTCAGAACGCCATGCATCCATATCATGCGGATCGATAAAAGTGGTCTCTATACCAAAACGCTTCATGGTGTAGCCCAACAAATTTTGCGAGCCACCATATAAAGCGCGAGATGCCAAGACATGTGATCCAGCACCTGCAATCGTGGCCAATCCTAAATGTAGTGCTGCTTGACCACTTGCGACTGCTATTCCTGCCACACCGCCTTCCAGTGCCGCAATACGTTCTTCCAACACGGCATTGGTTGGATTTGAAATACGAGAATAAACATGACCTGCGCGTTCCATATTAAACAGCGAGGCTGCATGGTCAGAATCTTTAAATACAAATGATGTAGAGAGATAAATCGGCGTTGCACGAGCGCCAGTAGTGGGGTCGGGCGTACTGCCAGCATGCAAGGACAAAGTATCAAAGCCCGGATAGGTTGGCTCACTCATGGGGATGTGCTCTCCTAAGTCATAGTCTGTAATAGCTTGCACAGAGCAAGCTGAATGATAGGCATTATAGAGCGAGCCTACAGTCTGCTGAAAATCAGGCTTAATTGCTATGCATCCTAGTTAGCTAGATTTTTTGTCTAAGCTAGGCTACATTCAAGATATAACCATAAAATAAACAATCTTAAAGGGGATGATCATGAAAGTTTCAGATATTCTCAAGGTGAAGGGCGATATTCTTTACACCGTTGCTCCCGATTCATCGTTACATGATGCGATTGATTTAATGGTCAGCAAAGACATAGGCTCCTTAGTGGTCATGCAATCAGGCAGTTTGGCTGGCATGTTGACTTTTCGTGAAATTATGAAAGCGGTACATCGTAGCGGTCAAACGATAGCTAACGATAAAGTCAGTCAGCACATGGAGAGTAATGTGCTTTGTATTACACCTGATAGTGATATCAATGAAATTCGACGCCTTATGTTAGAAAAACATGCGCGTTATGTGCCAGTGATGGATGGTAAATTACTGCTAGGTGTGATGTCTTTTTATGATTTGGCTAAGGCAGTGCTTGAAGCACAAAGTTTTGAAAATAAAATGCTGAAAGCGTATATCGCTGATTGGCCTGCTGGTGGTGAAGAATAATTTTAATGATGTAAATTTAGTGATTGAGTTTTATTTTGCCTGCTAATCAATTTCTCCTGCTGCTACAAAAACGTTTTGCGCCATTTTTTTGCGCGCAGTTTTTAGGCGCATTTAACGATAATCTTTTTAAGACAGCCTTAGTCACCATCATTACTTATGATGCTGCTTCTTGGACTGATATCAATGTAGGTTTACTGAATAATCTGATTGCAGGATTATTCATTTTGCCTTTCTTATTAGTGTCTGCAACAGCAGGGCAAATCGCTGATAAATTTGAAAAATCACAGTTAGTTCGCATGGTGAAGATTTTAGAAATCAGCATCATGCTAATCGCTGCAATTGGTTGGATCACACATAGTCTGTGGATTTTAATTTTCGCTATTGTGGCTATGGGTTTGCATTCGACTTTATTTGGTCCTATCAAGCATGCCTATCTTCCTCAGCATCTTGCGCCTCATGAACTGGTGGGTGGCAATGGCATGGTACAGATGGGCACCTTCGTTGGCATACTCACTGGACAATTAAGTGGTGCCGTACTAGTCACGCTGCAGCCTAATGGCATACAGTTAATTATGTTGTCCACTTTATTGGTAGCTATATTAGGTTGGTTAGTCAGTCGCGCGATTCCAGTTACGCCAGCAGCAGATACGAGTGTCATCATAGGCCGTAATCCATATGTGGAAATGGGTCGTAATTTACGTTTTGCTGCAAAAAATCATGAAGTCTTTACAGCTATGTTAGCGAACTCATGGTTTTGGTTTTTTGGTGCTATGTTGCTAGCGCAATTTCCTGTTTTTGCGCGAGACATTTTGCATGGTGAGCCTAGCGTATTCGTTGTGTTACTCAGCGCGTTTTCATTAGGTATAGGCGCAGGCTCTTTGTTATGTGAAAAACTTTCTGGTCGTACTCTGCAGTTGGGCTTGGTATCAGCAGGTGCCATTGGTCTGACTTTGTTTGGGTTTGATCTCTATCTGGCTGCGTCTACTTATAAAAGTACGGTCACTGTCGATGCGTGGCAATTTCTTTTACAGGATGCCGGTTGGCGTGTGACTTTGGATTGCGCATTACTAGGTGCTAGTGGTGGAATTTATGTTGTGCCTTTGTTTGCGCTGATTCAAACCCAAGCTGATCGTGCTTATTTATCTCGCATCATCGGTGGCATGAATATAC
>JBEDCU010000138.1:0-4821 GCA_041176585.1 Pseudomonadota bacterium | reverse complement strand
ATAAGCCTAATGGAAGATCAACAAAAGCATCGAGGATTCTTGCTATGAGTAGAGTGAGCCCGATGACAGTTAAGGACAAACCAAAATTTTGCGCATACAGTTGAGGTACTAAGACATAAATGGGCAAAGCAACCAGTGCCAGCGGTAGTCCAAATAAACCATAAGAAAATAAGGCTGTACGTGATAAGGAGTTCACTTCGATCCTAACAAAGCCTGACGGAGTGCCGGCTCACGGGTTTTTGTATCTAGCCAAATAGAAAAAAATGCAGTGCCAAATTGTGGATCAGTGATTTCGCCTAAGAGTTTGCCGTCTCTATAAAAACGTGTGGCTTCGCCCGGTGCATGTATGCCAGTTAAGCGCGAACCTTTTTCCACATTAGGAAAAAGCGCTTTCATACTAAGTAACCACGACGATTGTTGTGCATCAGTGCCTATGTTTAGGCGTTTAATTTCTTCTATGCTGACTTTTGCTATCTCAACACCTTCTAATTTGCGCTGGTAGTTTAGTTCAAGAGCAAATTGCTGATTCAGTATGTTTTGCGCCGAACTATTTTTTTTGCTCACCCATAAATTAGCCGAATAAATTTTTAAGCCAAACCAAGTCAGTAAGCCTTGTCCCTGTAGCTGTGCTTCTGAGATTTCTGTATTGATGTAATCTGGCACACTTACAGCTTGAGCATTGCGTGCCATAAGCAGGATGCAGAAAACAACACTAGCAATAATCGTGATGGTTTTCATAGTGCGATACATAATCCTATTTTTTTTGCAAAGTAAATTGAAATAAATCAATACTCTTGGCGCGAAATCCCGCTTCGCAATAAGCTAAGTAAAATTCCCAAGTATGCTTAAAGCGTTCATCAAATCCTAAAGCATAGATTTGTTCTTTCTTTTGTTGGAATGCTTGATCCCACAGTGAGAGAGTGCGAGCATAGTCCAAACCAAAACTAGATTCATCGATAACATGTAGCCCCTGCTTCTCTGCATGAGCACGAAATACAGAGGGTGAAGGCAGCATGCCGCCTGGGAAAATATATTGTTGAATGAAGTCAGTACCTTTGCGATAACGTTCAAATAATTCATCAGCAATGGTGATGGTTTGTATGCAAGCTTTACCACCAGTTTTTAAGCGTGATGCAACACAAGAGAAATAGCTATCCCAATAATTTTCTCCGACTGCTTCAAACATTTCTATAGAAGCGATGGCATCAAATTCACCCTCTGTATCGCGATAATCTTGTAAACGTAAATCAGCATGTTGATCTAAGTCAGCATCTGCTAATCGTTTGCGTGCAAAGGCTAGTTGTTCAGAGGAGAGGGTGAGTCCGGTGACGTGAGCGCCTTGTCGAGTCGCATATTCTGCAAAGCCACCCCAGCCACAACCAATTTCTAAAATCTTAGTGCCAGCGGTAGCTGCAATTTGCTCATAGATGCGTGTGTATTTTGCGTGTTGCGCTTGTTCTAAGGTGTAATGTGATTCTTTAAATAAAGCGCTGGAATAGGTCATGGAAGGATCCAGCCATAAGCGGTAAAAATCATTACCGATATCGTAGTGTGCATGGATGTTGCGAAGACTGCCTGAGCGCGAGTTGCGATTAAAAATATGTTTAATGCGATAGAGTAGGCTGCCCCACCATGTGCCATAGATTGCGGTTTCGACTGCTTGACGATTATGAATAAAAAATTCTAATAAGCGCGGTAGATCGTCGGTAGTCCAATCACCATTTATATAAGATTCTGCAAAACCGATATCTCCCGATTTAACAGCTGCGACACAGGGTTGCCAGTTTTTTAGATGTAAGGTAACCGGTGTGGAGTGGTCACCGAAATGCAGCACGCTATGGTCAGGACATTCAAGACGCAAAGATCCATGTTTAATTTTTTTTAACAATTGCAAAATTAATTTTGCTTGTGTAGGTATAGCTAAAAGTGCATCCGAATTTGCGGGCACTTCGCGCATAGGCGTTGAAGATAGAGGTTTTGTCATCGGCTTAGTTCGCTAGATGGCGGTAAAGGTTTTTTAAAAAAAGGAACGCCCTTGATAAATAATTTTGCAGCTTGCCAGTGGATGCGGAAAATCACGCCAAAAGTCAGCAAGGGATAACGTAAAAAAGCAAACAGCAATTTACTATCAGTGATGGGCTGCACTTTGCCTGAAATGCTGGTTAATAGAAGTGGTCCTTGTGCATCTTCATAATCAATCCTGGCAGTAATGCGGTGAATGACTTGCTGTTCTATCTGCTGTTGTGCAGACATAAAGCGAAAACGGTAGCCACCTTCTACTGCGCAAAAAGGAGAGACATGAAATATTTTTTTAGCACTAAGTGCGAGTCCCCATGGCATAGTCTTTCCGACATCAAGTAAATAACTATGTTTTTCACCAAAGGTATTTCTTACTTCACACAAGATAGCGCGCAGCTCACCGGATTTGTTATGACAAAACCAAAATGAAACCGGATTAAAGACATAACCCAATACTCTAGGAAAGGCTTGTAGCCAGATTTCACCATCTGCATCATGAATGCCTTCTTGCTGCAGTAACTGATCAATCCACGTGATGAGCGGTGTTGTTCCATCACCATGATCACTGTCATAAAAGGCGAGTAAGTTAAAGTGATTGCGTGAACATAATTTACTCGGCATAGCAGCATTGGCTAAGCTACGTAAAGGTAAAAGCAAAGTGTAGACACCATAACTAAATACATTATTAGTAGGACGTAGACGCGCGTGACGCACGACGCCGCTACTTAAATGAACTTGTGGTGTGAGTTGATGCATACAGAATGCTTAATTAGAAGTCGTGCTTTGTTCAATAGCACGACAAACTGCCATGCCTGATTTCAAACCATCTTCATGAAAACCATAGCCAGTCCACGCACCTGCAAACCAAGTATTGTTTTGTCCTTGGATCTGATGCAAATTATGTTGTGCATTGATAGCTGCAACATCAAACACGGGATGCGCATAATCATAGCGACCGATTACTTTTGCAGGATCGGGTTCGTGAATTGGATTGAGCGACACAATCACAGGTGTTGCAAATGGTAGGGGCTGTAATTTATTAATCAGGTAATGCACACAGACGCGTGGTTCTGCGCCACTCATGCTTTCGTAATTCCATGCTGACCATGCTGTTTGTTGAGTCGGTAGACAGCTAGTGTCGGTGTGTAAGATAGCTTGATTTGCTTGATAGCCCACTGCAGATAAAATATTTTTTTCTTCCTCGCTCGCATCACTGAGCATAGCTAAGCTTTGATCGCTATGCGTAGCTAAAACAACGTGATCAAATAAATGCGATGTGCCTTGTGCTTCCACCCTAACTTGTTTGTGCAAACCAAAATCTTCACGTTTGATACTATGCACCGGAGAGTGTAAATATTTGTGTTGAATAGGTTCCAGCATTTTTTCAACATAGTGTTTTGCACCGCCGGTCACAGTAAACCACTTAGGACGATTTTTTACTTGTAAAAGTCCATGGTTATGGCAAAACGTGACAAAGCTTGTTAATGGAAAAGCCAGCATTTGTTCTGTTGGACATGACCAAATGCAGCCTGCCATAGGAAGTAAATACCAATCTCGAAATTCTGCGCTATAGGCATGTTGATGCAGGAAGTCACCCAGTGAAAGTGGTGCTGAGCTTGATGCTGATGATTGAGCAGCGAGTGCGGTGGCCTGACGATTGAAACGCAATATGTCTCGCAACATACGCCAAAAGCGCAGATTCAAGAGATTGCGTTTTTGTACGAAGACAGTTTGTAGGTTAGCGCCTGCCCATTCTAATGTGCGTGCATCACTATCAGAACTAAGTGGTAATTTTACCGAGAACGACATGTCGCTGCCGGTGGTGTGTACACCCAACTTATCGAAGAGTGCAATCAGATTCGGATAGGTGCGCTCATTAAAAACTAAAAATCCCGTATCAACACCATGGGTTAATCCATCTAAAGTGACATCAACGGTGTTTGTGTGGCCACCAAAATAAGCATTCGCTTCAAATAGCGATACTTCATGGCCGCTTTGAGTAAGCTGCCATGCAGAATACAAACCGGAAATGCCTGAACCTACGACCGCTATTTTCATGGAGATGATTTATCTACTTACCATTAGATGCTTAACAAACTCAAGCACCTAGTCTGATAACTCGATTGAATAAAATGTTGTAGTGATAACCAGAGATAAGTACGTTGGGCTAGCCTACTCTGGCATAGATTGCTGATGAAGCTGCAGTCATCACGGCAACAGCTTGACTGACTGAATGCGGTAATGGCAGTTATTTTACAGCGAGAGCTTTTTCAATCGTGGCAACTAAGTTCTTGTCATCAGGGCTGACGCTGCTGCCATAATTCGCCAGCAATTTGCCTTCTTTATCAATCAAGTATTTATGAAAATTCCAACCAGGTGATTTACCACTGGCTTTAGACAATGCTGCAAATAAGGGATTCATCTCTTTCCCTCTTACTGAAGATTTTGCAAACATAGGAAATTTCACGCCATAAGTGTTGTAGCAAAAATCGGCAATATCTTTATTGTTGCCTGGTTCCTGACTGAAGTCATTCGATGGAAAGCCTAAGACAACGAAACCTTTATCTTTGTATTTGGCGTAGAGTTTTTCTAAGCCTTCATATTGCGCTGTGTAGCCACAGTAGCTAGCGGTATTAATGACCAAGGTGACTTTGCCGCTGTATTGACAGAGATTTTGCGGCGCGTCGTCTTGCAAGCGATTGAATTTGTGATCGAGTAAGGTAGGGCAATCCATCGCGTAAACACTGCTTGCAAATAGGCTGATACAAGCAACTAAGCAAACGCGTCTGAGTTGAAACCAAA
>JBEDCU010000137.1:0-11460 GCA_041176585.1 Pseudomonadota bacterium | reverse complement strand
AAAACAATCAGGGATAAGACATGCAAAAATTTTGGATTAAATCCTACCCACAAGGCGTACCAGCAGAAATCGATTTCACACGCTATCGTTCATTAGTTCATTTACTAGAAGAATCCTTCAGTAAATATGCTGCACGTGATGCCTATGCTTGCATGGGTAAGACTTTACGTTACCATGATGTCGATGCCATGTCAGTAAAACTAGGCGCATGGTTGCAAGCACAAGGTTTACCGCCTGGGGCGCGAGTTGCATTAATGATGCCAAATGTTTTGCAATATCCCGTCGCCATTGCAGCTGTGCTTCGCGCTGGTTACACCGTCGTGAATGTAAACCCACTCTACACACCGCGTGAGTTGGAATATCAATTACAAGATTCAGGTGCAGAAGCCATCATCATTTTAGAAAACTTTGCGCATACACTTGAAAAAGTCATCTCAAGATCAGCCATCAAAATTGTTGTGGTTGCCAGTATGGGTGAATTATTAGGCGGATTAAAAGGAGGCATCGTAAATTTTGTTGTGCGCCATATTAAAAAAATGGTGCCAGAATTTTCATTGCCGCATGCCATACGTTTTAATCAGGCATTACGTAAAGGTGCTGGACTTGCATTACGTCCGATAGAAGTAGGGCATGAAGACATCGCCTTCTTGCAATACACTGGTGGCACAACGGGCTTGTCAAAAGGTGCCATGCTCAGTCATAGAAATGTGATTGCAAATTTATTGCAAAACGAAGCCTGGTTGCAACCTGGTTTAGATATGCCGCCTAAAGTTGAGGCTATGATCACAGTCTGTGCTTTGCCGCTGTATCACATCTTTGCACTCACAGTATGTTGTTTGATGGGTATGCGCACTGGAGGCATGAACATACTCATACCTAATCCACGTGACATACCTGGGCTAGTAAAAGAATTGAGTAAATATAAATTCAATATGTTCCCTGCTGTGAATACACTTTACAACGGCCTATTGAATAATCCTGATTTCGCAAAATTAGATTTCTCTAGCTTGAAGCTATCAAACGGTGGTGGCATGGCAGTGCAAAAAGCAGTCAATGATCGCTGGCGTGAAGTCACTGGCAGAAACATCGTCGAGGGTTACGGTCTCTCAGAAACAGCGCCGGTCGCCACAGCCAATCCAGCTAACTCACAAGAATTCTCTGGCACCATAGGTTTGCCAATTCCCTCCACTGAGATCGCTATCTTGGATGATAGTGGTGATCCTCTACCACTAGGACAAGTTGGTGAAATTGCGATACGTGGTCCACAAGTCATGATGGGTTATTGGAATAAGCCCGATGAAACTGCCAAAGTCATGACTGCAGATGGGTACTTTAAATCCGGTGATATCGGCGTTATGGATGCAACCGGTTATGTAACCATCGTTGATAGAAAAAAAGACATGGTATTAGTGTCTGGCTTTAATGTGTATCCGAATGAAGTAGAGGGTGTGGTAGCAACTCACCCAGGGGTGTTGGAATGTGCCGTAGTGGGTGTGCCAGATGAGCATACTGGTGAAGCAGTCAAACTCTTTGTTGTGCGACGTGACCCCTCTTTAACTGCGGATCAGTTAAGCGACTACTGTCATGAGCAGCTCACAGGATATAAGCGCCCTAAACATATCGAGTTTAGAAATGAACTACCCAAAACCAATGTGGGAAAAATATTACGACGCGAATTACGTGATGAAAAAGCGCCAGCCTAATTGATTGCATTAAAAATTAACTAACAAACAGGCGCTATTCATTCAGCTTGTAATTGGAGGTAGTTCACGTGGGCGTCGGTCTTCATCGGTTGCCACGTAAGTGAGAGTGGCTTCAGTCACTTTTACTGTGTCGGCTTGTAAGCGATTGCGCTCTGCATATACCTCGACATTGACAGTGATCGAGGTTCTGCCGGTTTTAACAATCTTTGCATAAAACGATAACAAATCACCCACAAACACAGGCTGTTTGAAAACAAAAGAATTCACCGCCACTGTTCCTACTCTGCCGTTTGCTCGTCGCACTGCAGGCAAAGCGCCTGCAATATCAACCTGAGCCATAATCCAACCACCAAACACATCGCCATGAATGTTGGCATCCGAGGGCATAGGCATCACGCGTAAGGTAGGCATGCCCTCAGGCAGGCTATTTAAATTAATATCACTGTCACTCATATTGACTCCTATTTTCATTGCACTGCTCTAAGCTAACCGGATTAGCCATAACCGTTACAATCACTGTTTAGGGCATGCTAAGCGCTGAATGCGCCAAGCATAAACCATCTCATTCACTTTTCGTTTTGAATTATTGTAGGCATATGCGACATCACGCTAGTTCTCATCATCAGCCACCTGCCAATCAAGCCACCCGCAATGACTGGGGTACCTTAAAAACACTGGCGCCTTATCTTTGGGCATATAAATGGCGCGTGATGGTTGCCTTAGCTTGTCTGATAGGCGCCAAGCTTGCCAATGTCGGTGTGCCTTTAGTGCTCAAAGAATTAGTCGATAGTCTTAGTATCACGCCCAATAATCCTGCTTCCGTACTCATTTTGCCTATGGGTCTATTAGTAGCTTATGGCTTATTACGCTTATCAACCACAATTTTTACAGAGCTAAGAGAATTTTTCTTTGTAAAAGTCACACAACGCGCAGTACGTACCATTGCACTCAAAGTGTTTCGACATTTGCATGCACTTTCTTTGCGCTTTCATTTAAATCGGCAAACCGGTGGTGTCACCAGAGATATAGAGCGTGGCACGCGCGGTATTTCATCTTTGGTTTCCTATACCTTATTTAGTATCTTGCCGACTTTAGTGGAGATAGGTTTAGTGTTGACCTATCTTGCACTCAAATATGACATTTGGTTCTTTGGCATCACCATCATCGCCTTAGTGGTTTACATTATTTTCACAGTCATGATTACAGAATGGCGCACGCATTTTAGGCGCACCATGAATGACTTAGATTCTAAAGCCAGCACTAAAGCGATGGATTCATTACTGAATTATGAAACAGTAAAATATTTTGGCAATGAAGAATATGAGGCACAACGATATGATGAAGGATTACGTCGTTATGAAACAGCAGCAGTCCATTCACAATCCTCGCTCACACTATTAAATACAGGGCAGTCTCTTATCATTGCTACAGCAGTCACATTGATACTCTGGCGCGCCACAGTTGGTGTAATTGCGGGACAATTAACACTCGGTGATTTAGTGTTAGTCAATGCCTTCATGATACAGCTATATATCCCTTTGAATTTTCTTGGTGTCTTGTATCGCGAGATTAAACAAAGCCTCGCGGACATGGAAAAAATGTTTACCTTATTAGATCAACATCGTGAAGTGGCTGACTCTAACGAAGCAAAAGTCTTGATCACAAAAAATGCACAAGTGAGTTTTTCTCATGTTGACTTTAGTTATGAAAAAAATCGACAAATCTTATTCGATATAGATTTTACGATTGCAGCAGGCACTACCACTGCGGTAGTAGGACATAGCGGTTCAGGTAAATCTACCTTGGCTAGACTCTTGTTTCGCTTCTATGATGTCAATACAGGCGCAATAAAAATCGATGAGCAAGATATTCGGCAAGTGAGTCAAACTTCACTGCGTAATGCAATTGGTATAGTCCCACAAGACACCGTACTTTTTAATGACAGTATCGCTTACAACATACGCTATGGTCGACCAGATGCTAGCCAGGAAGATATAATCGCTGTTGCAAAAGCAGCTTATATTCATGAATTTATTTTAAGTCTGCCTGAAGGCTATGAGACGCCTGTAGGCGAGCGCGGGTTAAAATTATCAGGTGGCGAAAAACAGCGGGTTGCGATAGCACGTACCTTGTTAAAAAATCCTGCTATTCTGATTTTTGATGAAGCCACTTCAGCATTAGATTCACGGGCTGAGCAAGCAATACAGGCCCAACTCAAAGATATTGCGCGTGATCGCACCACCTTAGTCATAGCCCATCGCTTATCTACCATAGCCGATGCGCATCAAATTTTGGTGATGGACCATGGGCGCATAGTCGAGCGTGGTACGCATAATGAATTACTAGCATTGCAAGGCGCGTATGCGCAAATGTGGGAGAGGCAACAAGCGCGTCAGGCAGAAGTTGTATCGGACCTCTCACCAGAAGAAATCGAAGTTAAGCAATTACTCGCCTAAGTGATTTTGCTAAGTAATTTTGATAAGACATTTTTTTAAATATTTTTATAAAATTTTCTATGAATCCACGAAAAATTTTAACTGATAGCTTTCATGCAGCGGTTGCGGCAGCAGATCCATTAAAAATCGTCGCTGCGCATCTTCCGAAGCCACCTAAAGGACGCACCTTAGTTGTCGGTGCTGGTAAGGCAGCCGCTAGCATGGCGCGCGCTGTTGAGCTCGCTTGGCCATCGAATCATGCGATAGAAGGTCTAGTCGTCACACGTTATGCACATGGCATGGACACCGATCACATACGCGTGGTGGAAGCAGGACATCCTGTACCCGATGGAGCAGGTGAAGCAGCAGCGGCTGAAATTTTGTCTTTAGTATCCAGTCTCACAGAAGATGATCATTTGATTGCACTGATCTCCGGTGGAGGATCAAGCTTATTATCTTTGCCTGTTGCGAGTATTTCTATGGCTGATTTAAAAGCCGTGACAAATAGTTTGCTGAAATCAGGTGCGCCGATTACAGAAATGAATATCGTCAGAAAACATCTCTCTCGTATACAAGGTGGACGTTTAGCAGCAGCATCGAAAGTACCCATTACCACATTAATCATTAGTGATGTCACCGGTGATGAACCTAGTGCGATTGCATCAGGACCGACTTGCGCTGATCCTAGTACCTATCAAGAAGCCTTGGCCATACTCAAGCGATTTAATGTCAACGCACCGGAGAGTGTGATAGCACACTTAGAAGCAGGTGCGGCAGGAAAAATTTCAGAAACACCGAAACCAAATGATCCCGTCTTTGCTAACGCTAAACAAGTCGTCATTGCGACTGCGCATCAAAGCTTACAAGCAGCAGCTAGCTTCTTTAAAGAACAACACATCACACCCGTCGTACTAGGTGATACGGTGACAGGTGAAGCCAGTGAGGTAGCGAAAGTGTATGCCGCCATGGTGAAAGAAATACGTCAATATCACCAACCCTTCCAAGCTCCTGTTGCATTAATCTCAGGCGGTGAATGTACCGTCACTGTGAAAGGTAATGGTCGTGGTGGCCGTTGTGTAGAATTTTTAACTTCATTAGCGATAGAACTCAATGGCATGCCCGATGTATATGCACTAGCTGCTGATACGGATGGCATTGATGGTACTGAAGATAATGCAGGTGCTTTACTTTTTCCCGACACGCCAGAGCGAGCACAAGCATTAAATTTATCGGCTGTTGCTCGGTTGGCGAATAATGATGGTTATAGTTTTTTTTCAGACTTAGATGATTTGCTCGTCACAGGACCAACGCGCACTAATGTGAATGACTATCGCGTTATTCTGATCCTATAAATTCTTATTACTGTTGTTAACTTCTCTATCCTATGACTGCTAAGACTAGCCCTAATACGCTCACCATCACACGACCAGACGACTGGCATTTGCATTTACGTGATGGTAGTGTGTTAGCCGATGTGTTGCCGCACACTGCAGCGCAATTTGCGCGCGCCATCGTAATGCCTAACTTAAAGCCTCCAGTCACAACTACTGCAATGGCAAGTGCTTATCGCGATAGAATTTTAGCGGCACTACCAATGGGCATGTCATTTGAACCTCTAATGGTGCTTTATCTCACAGACAATACACAGCCGGATGAAATACGTAAAGCCGTAGAGAGTGGGTTTGTACATGGTGTAAAACTTTATCCTGCTGGCGCTACAACAAACTCCGATGCCGGTGTGACTGATTTACAGCGCTGCATGCCTGCTTTAGAAATGATGCAAGAGTTGGGTTTGCCCTTGCTAATACATGGTGAAGTCACAGATTCAGAGATTGATGTTTTTGATCGAGAAGCCGTCTTTATCGATCGTATTTTGCAACCACTACGAAAGCAATTGCCGCAGTTGAGAATTGTGTTTGAACACATCACGACACAAGAGGCAGTACATTATGTACGCGATGCAGAAGGTCCGATTGCAGCGACTATCACAGCACATCATTTACTTTACAACCGTAACGCAATTTTTAAAGGTGGTGTGCGCCCCCATTATTATTGCCTGCCCATTTTGAAACGCGAAATACATAGACGCGCTTTAATGCAAGCAGCAAGTTCTGGTAACCCGCGTTTCTTTTTAGGGACTGATTCAGCGCCGCATTCTAAGGGTCTAAAAGAACATTCTTGTGGATGTGCAGGTTGCTATACCGCTTTACATGCAATGGAGCTGTATGCACAAGCATTTGAAGAAGCCGGTGCACTAGATAAATTGGAAGGTTTCGCTAGTTTTTTTGGACCTGATTTTTATAAACTACCTCGCAACAAAGATCATATCACTTTGCAAAGACAAGATTGGATCGTGCCAGAAGAATTAGTCATGCAGAATGTAACGATAGTGCCCTTAGATGCAGGTGCCACGCTCGCTTGGAAATTAGCTTGAGTTGAGCGCAACGCCTAATTCCTTTTTAATTATTCCGCGCTCATGTCTGAGCAATTTCTCTCCAAAATAAATTGGCAGCAGCCATGGTTGCTACCGCTGCGTGAGACTGCTCACGCCATACTTCAACAACAAAATTGGCAGCATGAGATTAACCGTCTCATGCAAGAGCAGGGCTTGTGTAATTTTGCTGGACAGACTCTGCACTGTATACCGCAAGAGAATTTACCAGATGGTGTGCAATATGAAGCGCATATCTATGCAACCGGCGGTATTCCTACCCGCGATAACTTGCATGATTTTTTTAATGCATTAATGTGGTTACGCTTTCCACAAATCAAAAAAATCTTAAATCATATTCAGGCAATGGAAATTCAACAAAGAGCAGCGTTATCACAAAGTAGTAGTGAGCGTGGCCTTTGGCGCGATGCCGCAACCTTGTTTGATGAAAACGCAGCACTGTGGGTGTGCAGTGATCCTAGTTTGACAATCGCCTTACAACAGCATGCATGGACTGATATTTTTCAGATACGACAAGAAGATTTAGAAAAGCATTGTGAAGTACTGGTGTTTGGACATGCCTTATTAGAGAAATTAACGCAGCCGTATAAAGCCATCACAGCGCATGCTTGGGTAGTGCAGGTGGATGCAGACTGGTTTTCTCAATCTGATAAAAAGCGTTGGGATTATGTAGACAACATAGTGAGTCAGCGTTTACAGCAAGGCTTTGATTCTAGGGATTTCACACCCTTGCCCGTACTGGGCTTACCTAACTGGTGTGAAGGACAAGATGCTGATTTTTACGCAGATCAACAAGTGTTTAGGCCACCGCGATCATCACAAAGAAAGTAAAACCAAAGTCACATCCCGGCTTGCACCGGGAGTGTTTTAACTATTCAAAACGCAATCGATCAAATCTCTTAAAGCTTATTAGAAGCCTTTACGCAAACCTAAGATAAAAGCGTTTGAGATTGAAACAGTTTGCGACAGTGTTGCTGGGCTAGCTGTTGCATCGACAGAACCGGAATAAGATGAAAACGCACCATCTTTTGCGTGATTAAACGCAGCATAAACTTCGGTTGATTTTGAAAATGAATACACGGCCGATAAGTTAATAATAGAAGGATGATTCGGACCGCTATTGCGAGCAAAATTTATCCCCACATTCGTTTTCGGCATTACTTGTAGACCCGCGCCTATGATGTAAGTATTGGTAGAGTTACCTGTCTCAGGACGGAAATGCACATAGCTACCAGCCAGCTTTGCAGCACCTAAAGGCACGCTACCACCGAGTAGATATTGTTGATATTGCTGAGCACGGTCAGAGATAGCAGCTAAGAGATTGATGTCACCTAAGCTATAACCAATGTTGCCGGATGCAAGTCGATTTGCGCCGGTATCACCTGGCACACCACCAAAGGAATATAAAGCGCTACCAGTAAAGCCACTTAATAATTCACGTGGCAGACTATAAGAAATAGAGTTAGGAATAAAGAAGCCACTCGTAGTGCTGTTCGCAACATCAGCATCAGCACCACCGGCGGTAACTGAAACAGGTGTCCCGAGATTATTTAGTGCAGTGCCATTTTGATGTAACAGTAAAGCGGGAACAGAAAAATTTTGACCAGCGACTGCAAGCGAAGAATTATAAGCAGCGATAAATGGCGAGATTTGTAAGCCTGCTTTAAAGCTACCGAAGTCACCACTAAAACCAAGATTCGCTTGACGACTAAACACACCGCTTGTGCCGCCATTCGCAATACTGCCATCGCCTGCATTAAAGCCACCTTCTAAATTAATGTGAGCTAACACACCACTGCCTAAATCTTCTTTACCACTAACGCCCCATACGGAAGGCGTCCAATTACCTTCACCAAAACTAGAACGTCGATCATTACCTGGACCAATGCCGGTTGCACTTACCCATGAAGCATCAATATTCCCATAGAGAGTAAGGCCAGTTTGTGCGGCAGCTGCACCGCTTAACAAAATAAAAGAAAGTAATGATACGAGTCGAATTTTATTCATGGACATCTCTCCGGTGGTTAACTGGTAAGCGAGAGAGTGTGAAGTGATTCTGCGACAGATTATCAACGCGCATCAAAGCAAAGCGTGACGGGCTTTGTGACTAAGCAAAGTACAAGCAGAGTGTGATGAAGAACATTCGCAAAAGAAAAAAGCCACTCCTAAGAGTGGCTTTTTAAACTTGCAGATCTAAATCAAATCGACATTACGTCGACGCGAGATTAGAAATTGGTAACTACGCCAACTGAATAACCAGTGGTTGATGCTGTTGCTGCTGGTGCGCTGCCAGTTGCGAGTGAGCCGTACAGTGGCAAAATGCCGTTGGTACCACGACCAGCAATACCGTACAGGTAAGTACGCTTAGACAATGAGTACTGTAAACCAGCTACTGTCAAAGTTTGTGAAGTTGCAGCGTTGTTCTTAGCATAGTTAACGCTAGCAGTCAGATTCTCTGCGAGGTTATAAGATGCGCCGAGGTGATAGGTATTTGTGCTGTCTGAACCAGCTGCGTCTGGATTGCTAGTGATGTAACCACCGGCGATACGTGCTGGGCCCATGTTGTAAGCAGCAGATACGGTGTAGGCAGTTGTTAATGCTGTACCGCTCTTTTGATAACCACCAGATACGCTTAAGTCACCAGCTGCGTAGTTCACTGCAACTGCGTCATACTTACTTGCTGTTGGCTTGGTTGCATCACTACCGTTAGCGATCTGGGTCAGTGCTGTTGCGCTGATACCGCCAATGTTTGGTGTTGAGTAAGAAACTGCATTAGGAATGAAGAAGCCGCCAGTTGGAGTTGAAGCTCCACCAGGTGTGTAGGTGGTTTGACCAGTTGCGCCAGCCATTACCAACATGTTTACGTAGAAGCTTTCATTGCCGGTAGCAACACCGTTTAAAGCTGAACCAACGAATGGTGAGAATTGCAAACCTAAACCGGTTGAACCAAAGTCACCAGCCAAGCTAACATTAGCTAGACGATTGAACAGGCCAGCTGATGTGCCGCTGTTAGCAGATTCACCAGTTGCTGAATTCAAGCCGCCTTCTAATTGAAATGATGCTTTCATGCCGCCGGTCAGTTCGTCTGAACCTTTAACACCGATAACGGAAGTATCCCAGTTGCTGTGCAGCATCTGTGTTGCTTGACCAGTTACGCGTGCAGCGGAAACATCTAAACGACCATATACAGTTGTTGATCCTTCAGCAAAAGCTGCGGTCGAAGCTACGAGAGCCAAAGCTGCCAAAGCAAATTGAGTCTTTTTCATTGATTAATCTCCAAACAGTTATAACGAGAAGCGCTGTTTGGAGATTTTTCGCTCTTACACTAGTTAAAAAAGAACGAATTTATGTTCTGTGTCACGAACAAGCAAAGTTTGATACAGCTTGATACATACTCTCAGTCAACTTTTAAGGCAGGATATGGTTTTTAGAGCGATATCTTGTTAATAGAAGCCTCAGTTTCCTAGTCCCCAGTTTGATACAGTTTTAGACTTGCTTATGACTCACAACTTGAGTGCTAATGATTCGGTATATACCTCGCGTGTTGCGCGGTCTATGCCTGTGCTCGCGTCGTTGACTCCGGTGCATGGCTATCCTAGTAAGCTAAAAATCTATCGAATTGTTGGTAGCCGGTTCTGGCAGGTGCGTTGTTTTATGTCGGGTCGTATGCATGTGCGTAGTTTGCGAACGATTGATAAAAGTACGGCAACAGAATTAGCGAAGCGGTTTTATGAAGAGTTACTGGTTAAGCTAAACCAAGAGGATGAAAGTGATGTCGCCGGTTTAGATCGGATTATTAATAAGCGTGTGGATTTGCAATTTAGTTTAGAGGCGATCGCAAAGAAGGCTTTAGAAGTTGAGCGCGGTCGTATGTTGCGAGGTGAGTTGGCTTTGCAATCTTTTAAATCTTTGCGTAGCCGGTTTATGCGTAAGATTTATCCGTTTTTTCAAGATAAAGATATACGCACGATTACCCATAAAGATTTAGCGGTGTTTGTTAAGAGCTTGTCTGATTCGCTCGCATCAACTGTGACGATTAGTCAGTATATGCAGTCGGTGCGTTTGATTTTTAAATTTGCCCTCGTGAATAATCTGGTCGATAAAATTCCCCCATTCCCAAAAATTAAAATTGATTCCCAACCACGTGGTGGATTTACTGCGAATGAATATTTGCGTTTGCTGCGTGTAGCTAAATCATTAGCGAAATTAGAGGAAGAAGAAAAGCCCGGTACGCATAGAGACAGAGCGGGTGGTATTTTTACTAAAACCGCATCCGTGCCTATGGAAATGGCATGGGTGATCGGTTTTATGGTAAATAGTTTTATGCGTCCAACTGACCTTAAATTCATTCAGCACAAGCATGTGGAGATCGTACGTGGTGAGCATTTATATTTGCGACTTACTTTACCTGAGACTAAGCGGCATAAAGCGCAGATTTGACTTTGCGACCGGCAGTGCGGATTTATCAGAGCTTGTTACGTTATCGCGAAAAAACAGCTTTAGTGAATAAAGAAGATTATTTATTTTTACCCCACATAGAAGATAGAGATGCGGCGAGTGTGGTGTTGTCTATGAATTTTAATAAAATTTTAAATTCGACTGGTCTTAAGCTGGGTGAGTTAGGTCAGGCTAGAAGTTTATATAGCCTAAGACATACCGCGATTATGTTTAGGCTTTTATATGGCAAGAGAATTGATTTACTTACTCTTGCTCGCAATGCGCGCACCTCTGTTCAGATGATAGAAGAGTTTTATGCGTCGAATCTCACTGCTGAGATGAATATAGGTTTATTGCAAAGTAAACGTGGTGGTGTGGCGAACAGTGCGGTTAGGCGGGGGTGAGTAGAATGTTCAAAGAACACATGTTGTGT